>CALJLD010000295.1 GCA_937982665.1 uncultured Planctomycetales bacterium | reverse complement strand
CCCTCGACCTCTGCATTGCGAACGCAGCGCTCTCCCAACTGAGCTACCGCCCCATTGTATGGGGGACCCCATTGCATGGGGACGCGTGTTTCCGGCCGGTGTTGCTGGTTTGCAACTGCCAGATGACGCGAAATTCAGAGACAAATCGTACGAGCCGGACCGAGTTTTGTCAAAACCGCTTAGGGCATTTCCGTGGCGAGAAATTGAGCCCGCCGTGATGCGGAAGCCGTTTGAGGTGACACGTTTCTTGACACAAGGTTGGAGACACTTCGGCTGACGAGCAGGTTCGCGTTGAGTGCGTGTTTGAGTTCGTCAATAGCCGTGGGTGACGCTGGCCCTATAGAACTGTTGTTGCTGGTCCACGCCCAATTCCTGCGTGATAGCGTTCCACTCCTCGGCAACCTGCTGCAGCGCTTCCTCAGGCGATTGTTCCTCTTGCAGTGCGCGACGAACGCCTGCGGACAAACTGGCGAGATAGCGGTCCCTTCCGGGGATTGGCAGCGCGGTGAGACCGTCATCGGCATCGAACGCTTTGAGGGCGGCCGACGAAAGCGTTCCGGCGGCCGCACTATCTTGAGGCGGCAACCAGCGAGCGGCGTCGGCAGTCTGGCTTTGGCGGCTGAATAGCAGCTGCGAGTTGGCCGCGGCCAATTGTTGTGACCAATCAGCCGCGAGTTGAATGAGTAACTGCCAGCTGGCCGCCTGTTGTTTTTCTTCAGCGGCACTGCCCACCACACCCACATATCCCCCAAAGCTGGTCACGGAAACGTGACGGTGGTCCGTTTGTTGAGGCTGGGCTTCGCCAGGGACATAAGCTTGATCGGCCCCTGGCAGCGGAGCGAAGGCGATTTCCGCACCCGCCTGCTTGGGCATTTCATTCCAGTTTGCGGCCGGCCAGGTAATGGCCATGCCTGCAGCGCCGGATCGCAGCATGCCGTAAGCGGTTTGCGGGCTTATGTTTTCGTCCAGGCGGACAGTTCGCGGTGCGGCAGCTGCCCATTGCGCGAGAGTTTCAACAAATGGAGGACTGTTGATCATTGCATCCATGGTGTCTCTGTTGAACGCCGTGGAGAAATAGTCCGGATGCTTAGCCAACGCGGCAGCTTTGGCGAGAAACACTAGAGCGAGCCAGTCTTCGCTCGATGGTTCAAGCGAGGCGATTTTCAACCCGGCTTCGCTGTTGGCCAACTCGCTAGCGACTGCGTAGTATTCAGTCCAGGTTTGTGGTGGCTGCTCATGACCAATTTGCCGCAGTAAATCAGCGCGATACGCCAGCAAGAACCGCGGCGCACCCAGCGGGATGCCCATGGCCTGACGATTCCACGAGGCTTCGTACGTCTGCAGATTGGGAAAGATATCTCGCCAGTTCAGTTGTCCGTTGTTGCGGACGGACTCTTCAAGCGGCGCCAACCAACCGCGTTGTTGGGCGATGCCAACCAGATACGGTGGGATGATCGCCACGGAGCTCCCCATTTCATTCTGTGAAAGGAACTCCTCCTCACTGATGCTATTGACGGTCAAGTCCGCACCGGTCTGAGCTTTCCATTCGCCTTGCAGTTGTTGCAGCACTGCGGCGATGTTTTCATCACCAACAACCGATACCTCGACCGATACGCCAGCAAACGCCGGCTGGTCACTCTTGGTGCTTTTCGTTTCGCCACTGCAACCAACAACCAACAGAGTCAGGCACAGGAACAAAGACCGCTTGAGGTTTCGGATGGACATGAATTCAATACGCTTCGATTTGAGTTCTGTTCTGTCCGCTGCTAATGTTCACGCACAAGAGCCCAGCACGCGACGTGTTCCATCACTTGCCGAGAGTTTTCCATGGACGTTTTCTTAGGTGTTGATATTGGTACCTCCGGCGCCAAAGCCCTGGCCATCAATGCTGATGGCGAAATCCTGGCTTCCGCCGTGCGCGAGTATCCCTGTTATCATCCCCGTCCGCTTTGGAGTGAACAAGACCCAGAAGACTGGTGGAAGGGAACATGTTTGGCAATTCGTGACCTGGTGGGTCAGGGAAAGTTCTCCGGTCACGAAGTTCGTGCGATGGGGCTCTCCGGACAGATGCATGGTTCCGTGTTTCTGGATGAGCAAGATGCTGTGATCCGCCCGGCATTGTTGTGGAATGATCAGCGGACAGCGGCCGAATGCGATCAAATTGAGCAAAGGGCCGGCGGGCGGGAAGCACTGATTAGCATGGTGGCCAACCCCGCATTGACCGGGTTTACGGCTCCCAAAATCCTCTGGCTGCGCAATCATGAGCCGGAGAATTTTTCTCGTACAAAGCGTCTCCTGTTGCCAAAGGACTTTGTGCGGCTGCGTTTGACAGGCGAATGCGCCACGGATGTGAGCGACGCCAGCGGCATGCTGCTGTTGGATGTTCGCAAGCGCGATTGGTCAACCGATTTGCTTTCGGCCCTGGATTTGCCGGAAAGTCTTCTCGCCAAGTGCGTGGAATCTCACGAACCGACTGGCACTTTGCGCAAGGATGTCTCCGACGAGCTTGGGCTGAGCGAGAAGTGTGTGGTTGTCGGCGGAGCCGGCGATTGCGCGGCGGGAGCCGTGGGAAATGGCATCGTCCGTTCCGGGCTGGCATCAACGTCAATTGGCACCTCCGGCGTTGTGTTTGTGCATAGCGACGAACCGCGGATTGATCCGGCAGGGCGAGCTCATACGTTTTGTCACGCTGTGGACGGAGCGTGGCACCTGATGGGCGTGAGCCTGAGCGCGGGCGGAACCTTGCAATGGTTTCGGGATGCATTAGCGCCGGAACTTGCCGAGAAATGTCTGGCTGAGGGACTTTCAGCGTATGAAGCTTTGACAAAAGAGGCCATGAATGTCCCGCCCGGTTCCGAAGGGCTGTTCTGCTTGCCATATTGGGCAGGAGAGCGAACTCCCCATGCCGACCCCAACGCCCGCGGCTGCTTGATTGGAATGACGCTGGCGCACGGAAGAGGGCACGTTGTGCGTGCCATCATGGAGGGCGTGACCTTTGCACTTCGTGACAGCCTGGAGATCTTCAAGGAACTTGGCGTCCCGATCGAACAAATCCGAGCTTCCGGCGGTGGAGCCAAGAGCGAATTCTGGCGACAAATTCAGGCCGATACGTTTGGGCAGCCGGTGACAACCATCAACGCCGAAGAAGGACCGGCGTATGGCGTAGCGTTGTTGGCGACCGTTGGAGCTGGGGCGCACAAGACCATTCAAGCCGCTTGCGAGAACGCGATCAGCATCACCAGCGAGATGAGCCCAAGCCGCGAAGATCAAGCGGCCTACGAAGAAGCGTACGCGACGTTCCGTTCACTGTACCCAGCGCTCGCGCCGAGCTTTGAGCGGATTTCGGCGTCGTAGAGATCAATCTTTTCCCGCTCCCGACATCGGAAATGATGCCGGGGGATATCAAACGGTATCCTGCCAAAGGCTTACCGTATCCTGCCGAAGGCTATTGCCCGCCGTCACCGCCGGTTTGTGTTTGCCCACCGCCAGGCGGCTCTTGCTGTCCGCCACCTTGCGTTGAGTTGTCGTCTTGTGCGGCGTCGTCATTGTTGTCGTCATTGGCCGCATTGTCTTGAGACGACGCATTGCCTGCCGTTTCGCCAGGTTCCTCATCCCAAAACGGCGGCTGCGGATTGCGATTGTTGATCACGTCCTTGATCGGGAAGTCATCGGGGAAGGGCAGGTTCTCGTTGTTGAGAATCTCTTGATAGCGGCGGGCGTGTTCCAACATGTCATGCCCGGTTTCCGCATCAATGGTAAAGCGATAATAGCTGGGGCGATTTTCGTCGCCGTCAATCAGCTCGCGCCATTTTTGGAACCCTGATTCATAGAGTTCGCGAGCTCGCGTGCGCATGTCGTCATTGAACGCTTGTTGAGCATCATAGAGGTCACGGCGAGCACTCAAGCCCAACGGGCTGGCCTCTGACTCACAACGCTCCCGCCAGTAGGTGTAATTGACTAATGAGATCCCACGACGGATGGCATCGACTTCTTGTTGAGCTTTTCTTGCATCAGGTAGAAGCTCATTTATGCGATCTCGGCTTGCATTGTCATCCGCAACGGCCGGATGGCGCAGCACTTCGTCAGGAGTAACTTCCGCAAAGGGCAACGCTTCCGCGGCGACGTTCTTTTCGTTGGCCGTCAGGGAATCGAAATCCTCAAGACCGCGGCGCAAGATATCCAATTGCAATAGTTGTGCGCCAGTCGTATCTTCCGCCGCCAGCTTCACTTGCTCATCGATCTTGTCCTGAATGATCTCATTGACAATTTCTTCGCTGCCGCCAACCATCTGCAGGACCAACTCGTCGCGCCGTCTGATCGCGGCGTCCAGACCGAGAAAGGTGGTCTCCGGCACACCTTGTTCAAACGCGAAGGGCCGAACACCATACATGTAATTCAATCGCTGATCGCGTTGAATCTGCGGTGGATTACTGGCTCCAAAGCTGGGATACGAGCCATCGGTCCATTCGCCAAAAGCAATACTCCAACGATCAGCAGCGTTGTCGCCAATTTGGCCTTCCTTCTCTCGGGCCATCGCAAAACGCATCAAGCACTTGGTGGGCTCGCTCATGAAGACGGCCACGTTTTGTCGCAAGGAGCGACGAACATCGACCCCGCGAGGATCATTGTCATAGAGTTGACAAGCGTCCAAAAAGCTCTCCCGGCCAACGTACCAATTGTCCATCTGGTCGTAGTTGCGCCAGTCCTGGATCTTGTCGGTGCCAAACAAGTTGGCCACCATTTGGAATTCGTCTTCAGCGAACATCCGCCGAAACTGCTCAACTTCATCCGCGCGGCCGATCTTTTGCGCGGTTGTCCAGCCTTCATCCCACAGCAGCATCAAGTCCTTTTCGTTGTAGTCTTGTCCCCGGTCAATGAATTCGATGCCGCGGGTGACCCAATAATATCGATAGCGATAATCGTCCATCTCCACGGACAGGTTGTAAGCTTGATTCCAACCTTGGAATCGCCAGACGGAAACAAAGTTGGGCTGCAACTTGGTCATCTGCTCAAGCGTTGCGGCCAGCGAAGACCAGTTCTCTTGCTCTTTGAATTGATTGGATTTGTGCCAAAGCCAGGTGGCGTAAACTCCGCGCAAGCCCAGGCAGGCCAGTTTCATGGCCTCGCTCGTGGGATCAATTTCGCCGAGATTGCTTTGCGCTAAGCGATGCTCGCTGCGCATTTGGGCGAGCTTGCCTTCAAAGAGTGAATCGCCGGCCTCGTCAGAAGCCGCTGGTTGAGCCAAATAGGACATTGGCAACAACAGCAAAGCCATGCAACTGGCGATAATGATCTTGCGTTGTAGTTTGCGTCGATTGTTCACTTGGCGACCTCACGGCACTTCAGGATAAAGTGCGACAACACAAACAGAGGAATAAAGAACCCGAGCGTTGTCAGGATTTGGATTCCTAGCAAATCCGAGGGGATGTTGAAACCATTGGCCACATAATCTTTATCCCAGATCTTCATCAAATCCGGGAAGATGCGGTAGGTCATCAACAGGAAAGCCCGCACCACCTCATCTCCGGCGAGCGCCACGGATGTGAGCAAGCCCGGCTCCAGGTCCGTAGTCAAAGGCGCCCGCGTGAACATGCGATACATGGACTCAAACAGCAGTCCACCCGGTGGTTTTTGCGGCCCAATCAGCTCTCGGATCATGTCGCTGAGCAGGCCAGCGATGCCAATGATAAACGTGGAAATCAGCGACAACGCTCCATTCAAGAAGGTGCTGAACATCACGCCAAAGCTGGTGAGGATCAGCACTTGCATGTAGAGCGAAAAGAAACCTTTGACGTAGTTGAACGCAAAGCTGGCGTCAGCCGCGGCAATGTACAAGTCAGGGCGGGCGACGCCAAAGTATTGCCCTCGCTCCAGGCACTTCAGCTCGACCATCAGCTTGTCGCCGTCGTAGATGAAGTCCTCGAAAAGATCCAGACGCTCAGGAACACCGCCGCCGACGGGCGGAGACTCGATGATCCGCGGGATCTCTTGGCTGTTGATGGTGAATTCTTTGGCGACAAAGTTCGTCGATTGCGAGCGGCGACCCGTCTCGGGATTGACAACGGCAAGGCTACCTAACACGCCTTCTTCGATATTGCCTTTATGCGTACGGAAGATTGACAGAGTGAATTCCACCGGCAGGCCGGACGGATAATCATCGATGGAGTAGTTTTCCGCTGTGACGCCGTCAAAGACCCAAACCACGGAGGCCAGCAACGAACCGCCTTCGACATAGCTGCGGTATTCCCAGACATTACCGACGTTGACTCCGGCCCTTTTGAGCAAGCCGGTACTGTCAACGAAATAGAAGTCCGAGCTATAGACCGGAACGCGGGCTGTCAACAAACCCTGCGGAGATGTCAGCGACAACTCCACTTTGTGTGCCATCAAATTGCCGGACGCCTCGGTTTGCGCCGAGAGCGATCGCCCTTCAGCTCCGCGAACTGTCACCACATCGCCATTGATTTCCGTGACGGTAAAGCCGGCCTCGTCATAGTCGTACGCCGCGCTTCCTCCGCCATCGGCTGAAGGCTGCGCCGGCGAGATCAAAATCTTGTCGTCCGGCTTGAGCGCGTGGTTTTCGATTGTGAGATCGTAACCGGCTTCCGACGATGCGTAAGAGCTGATTGGATAGGATGTGAATTCCGCGTCCACGCCGTGGTTGTGACCGTGCATGATGGCGGTCGCATTTTCTTGCCACTGACCGCCGAGATTCTTCAGCAAGATCCGTGAGTCATGGCGATGCTCGTTGGTGTATTCCGTTCGGCCAACCAAAGCGGGATACACGCCGTCTTCATCCTGCACAGTTTCCCAGTTGAGCTTTGTGGGGTCCAGCTCGTGCACGTGGTCAATCGCGCGATTGACAAACAAATAGCTGGCGATGCACATTCCCAAGAGCAACAGCGTGGCCATCGCGCTGAAGCCAAAGATCCGGCCGAGAATGATCTCGGAAGCGTGAACCGGCTTGGTGACAACTGTGTAAATTGTCCGACGGTAAATGTCATTGGGAATGCTGAACACACTAAGAAACAGCACAATCAAGGCGACCAGGAATGCCGCCGATGACATGACAAAATCCATGTACAGCTGTGCCGGCTCATTGGTTTTGGGATCCAGGAAGAAGCCGGCGAACGCCAACAGAATGAGGTAGATCACAAACGCGACCCATGCCCAGCGGCGGATAGCCTCGCGGAAGCACAAAATGGTCAGCGAAATAACACGCCGCGGCGAGATTCGCACTAAATCGCGCGTAGCATCCCAGAAGCGGCCAAAGACAACTCTTGTGCCTTTGGATGGCCCGCGAAAGATGATGGACACAAGCCAGGACAGCAAGAACGCGGACAAAAACAGCGCAAGCATAGTCAACGACCACGCGACTATCGCACCTGTTTCCGTCTCAGTCCCGACAAGCCACAGCCAGAGATTCGGAATTCCCGTCTCAAGAACCATTCGCGACTTCCATCACCAACGCAAGGGCAATCAATTTGTGAGAACTTTGGCAGCTTAAGAGTCTGAAGCTGCAGGCGATTCGGAGATTCGGGAACTTGCCCCGCTGATCCGCCGACCGGGGCGGGCTTCGCTATCGCGAACGATCGTCAAGAACAACTCTTCCAGTGTGCTTTGAGCGTTGCCCATGGCGAGCACGTCGCCATGATGTTTGGCAATCACTTGCCTGATCTCTTCTTGGGCTTGCGGTCCAAGCTTGGCCGCGCGGATTTCCGTAACATCTTCCATCTTGAGAAGATCGTTGACGCGGCCCAGTTCTTTGAGTTCGCCCTGATGCAAAATGGCGATACGGTCACAAACATCTTGCACATCCGCCAACAAGTGGCTGCACATCAAGATGGTCTTGCCGTGATCATCGCGGAGCTTCTTGATCAGGTCCTTCATTTCCCTGGTCCCAATCGGGTCCAGCCCGGAAGTGGGCTCGTCAAGAATGATCAGGTCCGGGTCATTGATCAGAGCTTGGGCCAGCCCGATCCGCCGCGTCATACCTTTGGAGTATTCCTTGAGTTGGCGTCGGCGAGCCCAACCGAGCCCTACCATTTCGATCAATTCGGAGACTCGACGCCGGCGTTCTTCCCCAGGCAAATCAAACAGGCGGCCATAAAAGTGAAGCGTCTCTTCCGCATTGAGGAACTTGTAGAGGTAGGACTCTTCCGGCAGATAGCCAATGCGGTAGTTCTTGCTCACATCCGTGGCTTGCTTACCAAAGACCAGGACATCGCCTTCAGTGGGAAACAGCAATCCCAAGCTGAGCTTGATGGTTGTGGTCTTGCCGGAACCATTGGGGCCCAACAGGCCAAAGATCTCGCCCTTGTGGACTTCCAGGTCGAGCGACTTGAGGGCTTGGACCTTTTGCCGGCCCCAGAAATCGCGGTAAACCTTCGAGAGATTGCGTGTCTCGATGACTACTTCGGCTGCGGACATTTATTGGACCGGCTGGCGGGAGATGATTTGGACCAACAGCGAAAACTGCTGGGAAAAGACGGGCAAAGACCGGCAGGCGAACCGACCTGAAGGACATCCTGTACGTTACGCAGGACTCAAGCCGAGAGTTCGCAGCATTCAAACCGAGCCGCGCCCGCATCGGCGAGATTTCACTATAAGAACGGTCCGTCATCTGTTCAAGCGAACGGCCGCGCCGTAAGTCGCTTTCTGGCAGAGATTTGTGTAGGCAGGCGAATTGTGGCGCCGCCTGTAGGAACTGGGACAGATATGCGGTCGAAATCCGGGTTTGGCTGGTTCGTCGCTGTGGTCGCCTTCAGCAACTGTCTCAATCAGTTTTCCTTCTGAAAGACAATTCGACTATCGACGATGGTGTACAACACCTCGGTCTCAAGGAGTTCTTCCGCAGGAATCTCCAGGAGATTGCGGGATAACACAGTCATGTCCGCAAGTTTGCCCACGGTGATCGATCCCTTCTCCGATTCTTCAAAATTGGCGTACGCCGAATTCAGCGTGTAGGCCTTGATGGCGTCACGAATGTTAATCCGCTCCGCAGCGTACCAGCCCTCGGGCGGCTCTTGATTGACCGTTTGCCGCTGCACGGCGGCGTACAAGCCCAAGAGCGGATTGATGGGATACTCCGCGGCCGAGGTTCCTGGCCAATCGGTGCCGAACGCCAACGTTGCTCCGGAATCTTGAATGCTGCGGAAGGCATATGCCGTCTTGCAGCGTTCCGCTCCAATCCGTAGCTCCATCCAACGCATATCGTCGCTCAAGTGAAACGGCTGGACTTCGGCAATTACGCCCAAGGGTCCCAATCGCGCGAAGTCGCTGGGGGCAAGCACTTGCGCATGCACAAGGCGGAAGCGCCGGTCGCGAGCCCCATTCTGCTTCTCCAGTTCTTCCAGGTAATCCAGTAGCAGATGGTTGGCTTCATCGCCAATCGCGTGCACGGTGAGTTGCAGGCCGGCTTTGTCCGCTTCCAGCATATGGTTGAGAAACTGACCGGGGACAAACTCGCCGCGGGCATCGGTCATCAGCCGCCGCCAACTTCCTCGGTTGTTGGGATCGTTGGAATAGGGCTCAAAGAACCGTGCGCTGCTTGTTCCCATGATGCCATCAATGTGGCCCTTCAGCGCTCCCAGCCGAATCCAGGCATCGCCGGAGCCGACTTTGATGCCGCGGGCTTTGAGTTCCGGCCAGCGGTCCAGCATGTAGCGGTAATGGATGCGAATCGGCAGTTCTCCGGCCGCGTGCAATTCGCGAAAGATATCCAACTGCGTATCGTCCGACATATCACTGATGTTTGTGACACCAGCCGCGGCAATCATGTTGAGCGCGTGCCGGGTTTGTTTAACGCGGCGTTCACGAGAGAACTCGCGCGGCGCGACGAGCCGAAACACGGTGCCAGCCCGATCTCCATGAAAGACGCCGGTTGGACCGTCATCGTCGCGGACGAATTCAACGCCGCGGACCTGAGGGTCATCGGGATCGAGTTTTGCCGCGCGAAGCGCTGCGCGGTTGGCCGCGAATTCCGAGTTGTCAAACTTGTTGAGAAAGACAGGATGTTCAGCGGTGAATTCTTCGATCAACCGCATGTCGGGACGGAACGGTTCTCGCTGGTCACCCCCTGCGCTCCCCAAAGCCCACTCGTCATACGCTCCCCAGAAACCGCCGACGATCCACTCGCCCGCTGGCAATTCGGCCGCCAAGGCCTTGATGCGTTCAACAAACGCCTCCTGGCTGTTCACAGCCATGATGTTGAATTCATAGAACCTGGCCGCGGAGCTGAAGTGCGTGTGCGTGTCGTTGAAACCTGGCATCAGAAACTTACCTTCCAGATCCATGACACGAGAGTTTGGCCCACGCATCTCCATTGCTTCTTGATTGTCACCGACAAATACAATCCGGCCATCGCGAATGGCCACGGCCTCCGCCGTTGGTTGGTTGGCGTCAACCGTCCAAACGATTGCATTATGGAGAATGAGCTCGGCAGGCTCTTGTGGCGCAGCCGCTTGTGCTTGGGTGCCTGTTGTGCTGGCCAAAACCAGGCATGCAAAAAGCGCGACGTTCTTCACGCAATGCAAGCACAAACAAACAAAGTCTGAACATCGTGCGCGAGTTGACATGAGCGTTCTCCTGTTGCGCGGAGCAATGACTCAATGCGATTTGAGCAAGCGGATATGTGTGCGGAATCGCCATTAGCATACATGGCAGATTCCAGCGATGCGAACGTTCGGCGCAGTTCGGCGCTCTTGCAGCTGCGGCCCTAACGCGAAGGGCCCCAAAGAAGTGGGTCCCAAAGCAGAGGGTCCCAAAGCAAAGGGCACGTGAGCGAAGTTCTAGTAATCCCTCGCGCTGACAATCTCGCCTGCCGCGCGCGTGCAAAGCGCGGCAAATGTCTTGATGTGAACTTGTTCGTTCACGAAAGCAACATGCGCATCGGCAAAGAGGAAATTCCCGCCGCCGGGATGAAAGCTATACGGCTCGTTGTCGTTGCGCTTGTTCATGGCGAACGGTCCACCCTCGGCGGATGCATCGGCAACAGAACCATCCAGGCTGAACGGTCCTTCGCTATCTGCCCAACCAATGCCTTGGTCGTTCTCGATGTCCCACTGCTCGCGGTGCAGGCGGTACGTCAAAGGACGGCCGGCGCATTCAACCAAAGCAATCGTGTGGGAAGAGCCATCAAGGATCGCCCCGAACGGAACTTCCGAGTTGCGGTGCATGACGGAGAAACGATTTGTGCTGTCGTAAAGCACTGGGTCAATCGAGGAAGGCTGAACACCCATGATTGCTTCATAATCTGTCGGCGCGATGGGCACGGGAAAGGTCATCGCCGGTCGGGGGGCGTGAGCAATCGCGGAAAGAACCGGCTTCCGCATCGGCGTGCTGGGGCACTGGTACGTCAGCACGGGAATGCCGGCAACCGTTGGGTTGGTTCCTTCCCACCAGTTGACGTCAAAATCATAGATGGTCCGCAAGTTCTCTTGTTCAATGTAGGGCAACGTCAGCGGCCGCCAGCCAACATACTTTCCTTGCGGGTTGCCGGCGCCAGCTTGCGTCCAACCCGAGGCCGGGAACACCTGGTGCACATCATGGAACATGTGCAGCGCAATTCCCAGTTGGTGCATATTGCTATAACAGTGCGCGCGGCGAGCGGCTTCGCGGGCGCTTTGCACGGCCGGCAACAGCAGTGCCATGAGGACGCCAATGATGGCGATACTGATAAGCAATTCAACCAACGTAAAGCCACGCAGTTTCATGCGAGGTGGTTCCTTGCGGCCAGCGCGGCGTGTTGGCCAATGAGATCGTCAGACGAATTGCGGAAGAGTCTGCGGCGGGATTGCGTGACAGTATAACTAGCGGCTGCGCTCGTTCCACTCGTGATTCTTGTCCGAAACGCGCAATTTGATGAACAGGTTAATGCGACGCAAGATTTCGTCGGCCTCTTGCACTTCCAGAATCTTTGCCCCTTTGAGCGTGGTGGGCACATCCAGTCGGGCAATCCGTTCTTTGTCGTCGCGGTTGGCGGAAGCACGCTGCAGGGCATCTTCCAAACGTGTGGCGTTGCGCTTGGCACTGGCGTCCCTGTCGTTCACGATCAGAAAAAAGGAGATCTCTCGGCGAACGGATTGGTCATCCAAATATCCGGCTGCCCGAATGGTCTTGACCCGCTGGGCAGGCGTGAACATCACAACGGCTTTAACGTCTTGTCCTTGCTTGAAGCGACCAAACGGCGGGACAAGCCAGTCTTCACCCGCATACGCAAAGCTGAGTAACGAACCAAGTTCGCCGGTGCCCACGAGTGTCAGGTTCTCGATATTTACTTTCTGGTCGTTGTTGAGTTCCTTGAAGTATTTCTTGCAAGCCTCGAGGTCGAGAGCTGCCGCGGCAAAGTCGGCAGGCCGCATCTTGTTGTGGTCCAGTTTGGTATCGTCCTGGCCTTGCACATTGGTGCTATCGCCATGGCCGCGCAGGTCCGGCACAATCACGGCATGCCCTTCCGCTTGCAGGGCTTTCGCCAGCATGTCCAAGTCGGAACGCTGCCCGCCTTCGCCGTGGACGGCAATGATTGGCACAGTGTCCTTGGACCCGGAGCCGTCGTAATAGTTGGCCTTGATGATGACGTTGTCTTTCGTCGTCAACTCAATCTCTTCAACGTCCTTGCCTCGGCCTCGTTGGCCATACACAGGGTTGCTGACGGCAACCAGAGTGGTTGCAGCGAGAAGGAACATGGGAATTAGAAAACTGCGCAAGGGCATGTCAGTTTCCTTTTGCATCGAATAAGAAGAAACGCGAGCAATAGTGCACAACTTTATCGTAGGCATGCGGATTGGGTGGGTCAACGAATTGGACCGCCATCCATTCCTTGAAGTGAAAAACTCTTGCCATTCCCACGAGATGGAATTGGCCCCACAGGCTGAAGATTCGGAATAACCGTTTCGCCTGCGCTTGTTTACCCAAAGCGAGCGACGGCTGCGGGATTCGCTCATAACTTGAAGCGCCAGCACCAGTTGACTAGACTCCGTTCGGAATTGCGCCTCGTCTGGATTTGGCACATTTCGCGCCGATCGTCATTTACCGTCACAGCCTGCTGTAAGATTTCGCCGAATCCACCGAACCAAGTTTATGACGTCCGCCGCCTCGCCCTGTTATCCCTCGAGCGCCCATGCGATTTGTGGTCTACCCTCATGACCGCGTGCGAGACGACGCCATCGAGCGGGCGTATGTGACCGGGCATGACAGGTCCATCTGGCCTTCAAAATCCCGCCGGACGGATGACGGATTCGAGATCGACAGGACCACTGACGAAGGCGGCTGCGTTCATCTGCTCTGGGAAATCGCTGGCCGTGGCGAGATCATGTTGGCCACGGGCTGGTTAATTGAACGAGAGAAGCCGTACCACCTTCAGGTCGAGCTTGCCCGAGGCTGCGTCAATCGCGCTCGCAATCAACTCGCCGAATGGCAGGAAGCAGGCTTGGAGCCCAGCCCGGCGTTGATCGCGACGCTTGATCAAGCGCAACACCTGCTGGCTCAAGCCGCCACAAGTCAGCAGGAACCCAAAGCCGCCGCCGCGCTGGCGGAGCAAGCCGTGGTCACGGCATTAGACGCTACCGATCTGCTCATCGGTTGCTATGCCGATCAGGCCATTGCCGCGCGCGTCAGCACAACACCCAAGATCGATCTGTGTTTGGGAATTCGCATGGATTCCGCGACGGACGAGCAACCCGTCCGCACAGCGTTATCATCCGCCGTGGCATGTGTTGCATTGCCGGTGACCTGGGGACACATTGAACAAACCGAAACTCGATACGATTGGGATCTGGTAGATCGTCAGGTCGATTGGGCCAAACAAAGTCAACTCAAAGCGATCGCCGGACCACTCGTGGCATTCGATCAGCATTCCGCGCCGGCCTGGGCAAGAGATGGCTCAAAGTCGTTTGACAGTTTGCACATGTCAGCCATGGAGTTCACAACGGCCGCGGTGAAGCGTTACCGCGGAAAGATCGATATGTGGAACTGCGCGGCGCGATTGAATATTGGTTCCGCGCTTCACCTGATGCCGGAAGACCGCTTGCGAATTGCGGTGCATACCGTGGATGTGATTCGCCGCTGTGATTTGGACACGCCCATCATCATGACGTTTGATCGGCCTTGGGCCGAATACATGAACCGCATGGAAATTGATCCGCCTCTCTATGTGGCGGACACATTGATTCGCGCTGGTCTTGGACTGGCTGGAGTGGGCTTGGAAATCAATCTGGGATTTGAGCCTGACGGAAGTTTGGCGCGCGATGCAATGGACATCAGCCAACTGCTGGATCAATGGAGCATTGTTGATGTTCCGCTGACCGTCTTCTTGACGGCGCCTTCCACGTCTGGTCCCTCCGGCGACGAATCCTCGCATTCAGCGGTTAATGCGAGAATAGCGCCTGGCGGGCCCACACCCGAATGGCAAGCGGACTGGCTTTCGCGTGTCCTGCGAGTCATTCTGGCGAAACCGTTTATTCAATCCGTGATATGGAACCGGCTTTCCGATCAGCCCGATGCCAGGTTCCCGTCGTCAGGGCTGTTCGACTCGCAGCTTCGTGCAAAACCGGCTCTCAACGCTTTGGCGGAATTTCGTGGGAAGTATTTGGCCTAACGGAGTGTTTCGCCCAGCCGTCGCATGATGTGAGACTGTTGGAAGTCCGGCGATTTTGCTGACCAATGTTGCCGGGGCTGTCGTATTTGATTGCGGGCTTGTTCTTGAAATCGCACCCACCGACTCAAAAGGCTGCCACCATGGCAAGTCATCGCATGCTCAAACATAGATTCGTTCGGGTTACGGCTGTACTTGTCGCTAGTTTGCTGACCATCGGTTGTCGAGAAGTTGATCAACAGCCAGGCGATGACGGCTCTCACTTGCCAATTGCTCAGACTTCTGCGCAGGACGAAGCTAACAAAGAACCCGAGCCTTGGGAGATTCGCGGCCAGCAAATGCAAAAGATCGTTCAGGCGATCTCAGATCATTACGACGCGAAAAATGGCTTCCCATCTTATGTTCAAGAGGGCCAGCCGTTTTGGGCACGTCCTCACCTCAGTTGGCGAGTGTGGATCTTGCCGGAATTGGGGCATCAAGAACTGTTTGAACAGTTCAATACGGACGAGCCCTGGGACAGTGAACACAATCTACCGCTGGTGGAGAAGATGCCGGAGATCTTCCTGACGCCACAAGCGAAGGAATTCGCCGAGCGAAAGCCCGGCAGCACAACGATCCAGGCTCTGGCTGGAGACGGAGGAATCTTGGCATGCGAAAAGCCTGGCATGCCGCCCAGCCGCAAAGGCATCACCGATGGCTTGAGCGAAACGGCCCTCTTGGTCGAGTGCCATCCCAGCCGCGCGGTGCCATGGACCAGCCCTGAAGACTTCCCGTTCAACCCGGCCGAGGAAGCGGACGTAACCCGGTTTGGTATCGACGGTGAAGACTTTTTCTTGATCGTTACCGTCTCGGGCGATTTGCACCGCATCCGCAAAGATGCGGACGTCAAAGAGATCGATCGCTTGTTCCAGCGCGATGATCAACGCGAGACAAAATGGGAAGCGCTGAAGTACGTCAAGCCGGCCGATAATGACGGCCAAGACTCGGACGCTGCTGATGCCGCGTCAGGCGATACAGACGGTACATCGCCTACAAGCGGCTAGCCATCGATCCGCTGTCCATCACAACGCCCTTGATGGCGTTTCACCGCGGGGAATTTTCTTCCACCGCAGCCTATCCTTGCACAACTCTCCTGAACGCAAGGGTTAGGCCAACATGCTTCGCGCACAACTCAGAATCCAGATGCGCGCCACCGCGCAGTCATTTGGTATGCGCGCTGCCGCGATTGCAGTCACTTGTGTTGTGGCCGCCTGGATTTGGATCGGGAGTTCTGATTCCACGGCCCTCGCCGCCAACCGTTTGGCAACTTCGTTCATCATGACGGCGCTAGTGGCGGGTGGATGCTTTGTCGGCTGGCGATTGGCCCAGTTTCCCAAGAGCCGCGCTGCCGAGTTTCAGCTCGTTACGCCTTCTTCCGACGCCAAAATCATCCTCGCACACGCCTTAACAGGGATGTTGAGGGTGACGCTCATCTTGTCCGCCGCTTTGCCGTTTATTGTCGCCGGCTGGGGGTTGGGAGCGATCAGCGCGTCGCAAGTTGTTGCTGTTAGCCTTGTCCCACTGCTTACGGGAACTTTGGCCGGTCTGTTGTTGGCGGTTGTAGCCTACGAACCGGTCTGGCTGCGTCGCTTATTGGAGCGGCTTGTGTTGGTCGCCATTCTTCTCTACCTATTCCTCTTCGGGTTATTGGGCTCCTACTTTGTGCCGCGGTTCTACGCCTGGAAAGCGGATTGGCAGGGCGGACACTCGCTGGCGGCATATGTTGACGCGGAGCGTTGGATCAACCCGTTTCGCCTGATGCGGGAAGTCGGCGGGTTCCCTGGCGTGGATTTCGCGGCTCGCACGCTGACAGTCGGGATGTTTCTTGCGGCACTGATTCTTCTTTGCTGGTGGCGGCTTTCCGCCAGGCTGCGAACTCACTACTACGAAGAGAACTACGGCAATCACGATCGACGTTCACGCTCGCAAATCTTGTTGGGAACAAACCCGCTCAGTTGGTGGACAGCGCGGCGCGTCAGTCGCTTCAAAGGGAACGTCAACTTGTATCTCGCTTGGGCGACGGTAGGGCTTTACTCATGCTGGTTGCTTTACCGCAGTGAATGGCCGTCGTGGCTGGCGGTTGGCCAACTTCGATTGATTGAAGCCGCCGGTGGCGAGGCGATGCTGGCCGCCGCTTGTTTCCACCTGGCCTTGGTGCCGATGGCGTTTCTCTCCGGACTATGGGATAGCAACATGCAAGAGCGCAGTGGTCGTTTGGAACTGCTACTCACCACGCCGCTTGCCGGTCAGCATTTTCTTGCCGCCAGCATCAAGGCGGCTTGGATGCGCGGTCGCGGTTATGTTCTGGCTTGCCTTGTGATGTGGATGGCCACAGCCGCTTCCGGGCGAATCCCCTGGAGTTCTTGCGTTGTGATTTGTTGCTTGGGCCTGGCTTATGCCGTGCTTTACTTCGCGGCCGCGTTTGCACATTTCTCGCACGCGGCGACGGACAAAGCTGTTGCTTCGCGCGGCTTGGCTTGGGCCGTCTTTCTGCCTTTGGTCACGGTTGCGTTGTTTGTTGTTGGATTACCCAAGGCCGCCGCGATGACTCCGCTGGGCTCGCTGTACATCGCAGGCACGCCACGCTCAAGTTGGGCAAACGCGTACGACTTGACGGTGCAGCAGTTCTCTTCAATCGTGTTGGTTCAGATTGCCGTCTGTTGGGGCGTGGCCATCTTGCTCACGCGAACAACCTTGGCTCGATTCGATGCGCAAATTCGAGCCAGCCAATGGAACCAAGCGTCGTCGTCAGGCGACTGACTTCGCCAACTTGGAGTTGTCATAAAGAACTCCAATATGCGGCGCGCGGACTGGTGGGCGCATGGGTGGCTAAACCCGGTTATCGCCGCCACGTGCGCCCCCTAGAAAACTCAAAAAAACGTGGTGGGTTCGCGAGTTGATCGCCAGATGGTGAGATGTGTCGGTCCGAAGTTTCTTAAATCTGCGCCTTGACCGCTGCGCAGCTTCTATTGGAAATTGCCAGCATGCTCTTTGGCAATTGATTCAAAACTTTTGACGCGGTCAGCGTTGTTGGCCACTGTCTACGGTTTTGCAGTGTCTGGATTGAGGCCTGGCTTGATTCGCACTTCAGCTGTCGAACCTTCCAAGCCTCGCATCGAAGAAGGACCACAACAAATTGCAGGCGACGCTAACTGCTGGTTATGGCTCACCGTTGGTCACGCGGTTGTGATGCGATAGACTAGCCGTTTACGGTTCTGACCTGTTGTTTGTGGCGCGTTGAGTTCATGCACGATCCCATCTTTGAAGAAGTTCGCACGTTGTCCGATAAGGATCCGTCCGAGGCGGCGGAACGGCTGATCGGTTGGCTGATCGAGAAAGGGCAGTTCCATCAAGCGTTTGATGTGAGCCTGGTCTCCATCCGCCTGCGGCTGGGCCTGCCCGTCGTTTGGACCGGAAGGCTTGAAGACTTGGATGATGAACAGCGAACCGCGGTAGAGGAAGGATACCTCGAAGCGTGTCGCGAGATCGGCTTCCGGTTGTTGGACGCAGGCCACCCGCGCGATGCCTGGTTCTACCTGCGGCACTTGACTGACCGTCAGGCCACGGCGGAAAGGATTGCATCGTTCACGCCTGACGACGAGAGCCGCGAAGAGTACGTGGAGGTTGCCGTCCATGAAGGCGTGGCGCCTGCCGGCGGCTTCAAGCAAGTCTTAAAGCACTTCGGCATCTGCAACGCCATCACTCTCTACGACAGCACCATGTACAACCAACCGCGCGAGCAGCGTCTGGCTGTGGCGCCGTTGTTGATCGCGGATTTGCATAGCCAACTGCTGACCAACCTGTGGAGCGAAATCCAACAACAAGAGGGAAAACCACCGGAAGACTCCAGCGTTGCGGAACTCATCGCTGACCGTGACTGGCTCTTCGGTGAGCATGCCTATCACATCGATACATCGCACTTGAATGCGGTCGTGCGTTTCGCCCGCGAAGTCGACGATCACGATGTGCTACGGCTCGCGTTGGATCTCTGCGAATACGGGCAGCGGCTGGATCGACAGTTTCAATACGCCGCGGAAGAGCCGTTCTCGGATACGTATGCCGCGCATGCGATTTTCTTTCGCGGACTTGTCTCTACTGAGCAGACGGACTGGAACGCGGCACGCGATTACTTCCAGGCGAAAGCCGAGTCCTTGCCGTATGCTGAGCATGGTGCGGGGCCAGCCGAGGTTTTCATCGCCTTTCTCGCGCGAACAGGCCACGAGTCTGAAGCCTTGGAAGCGACGCGAAAATTCTTGCCGGCCGGCGCAATGACAAGTGGCTTCGCGCCATCCGCGGCAGAGTTGGCCTCCGCAAGTGGCGATTACCCGCAATTGACTGAATTGGGAGCCGAACGCGACGACATTGTCGCTTTTGCAACCGGTGTGCTCGCCGAAGCCCAACGACGACACGAGTCATCGAAGTGATGCAGTGGTCGGGTTGGCGATCACCGAAAGAGCCGTTGCGGCAGACGATTTCAGTGACGAGTTGGTTGGCCTTCGTCGGAATTGCCCTCGCCTAAATGCCTTCGTTCAAATCGCCTTCCTTCAGTCGCCATCGTCTACTTGAGCCGGCAGCTTCACGTCGAACTCGTTTTGCTGTTCAGAACCCGGCGTGCTTCGACCCCGTTTGATGTATTGCCCGAGCAGCGTTTCCAACGCATTGGCGACATCGGGATATTCCGTAAATTGGTCCATGGTTTCGCGCGCATCGGTCGCCAGGTTGAACAATTCTCTGCGGCCGTTCTTGTGGACGATGAGTTTCCAATCCGCTTTTCGAATGGCTAGGTCTCCCCGCGACGATTGATGCACGGTCGCATCACGCGTTGCAGAGCTTGTTCCGCCGCTGAGCGCAGGCAGGAACGAGACACTATCCTCCGCGGCATCGCTCGGCAGTTCGACTTCCAATAGTTCCGCGACAGTTCCGAAGATGTCGTTCAAGCAAACCGTATGTTCCCATGTTGTGCCGGCTGTGACTTTGTCGGGCCAACGCACGACAAATGGCACGCGATGGCCGCCTTCATAGATGCTGCGTTTGGACGCCCTGAGTGGTGGATAAGCTCTGCGTTCGGCACCGTTGTCGGCCGCAACAATCAACAACGTGTTGTCGGCCAATCCCTTCTCATCAAGCTTGCTCATGATCTGCCCCAGCATGTCATCGCCTTGAAAGACCCAGTCGCCATAATTGGGATCGTTGCCCACGGCATCGGTTCCCCCTTTGCCGATAAACTCTTCCGCGGGAGCAACAGGCGTGTGCGGCGGACACATGGGAAAGTAAAGAAAGAATGGTTCATCAGCGGTCTGGCCATCAAGCCAGGTCAGCGCTTTATCCATCAAAAGCGGCTGACTCTCGACAGGCTCGATATGCGCGATCACTTCCTTCTGTTCGATCACCGCTTGAATGTTCCGCGCATGCGTGAATCCGCAGAAGTAGTCGAAGCCCAACTCATTCGGCCCGACCGTGATCTTCGCACCGACCGGCGAGCGTTGCCCCTGGCTCTTCTCCTCCCATTCAAGGCCTAAGTGCCACTTGCCAACGCAGGCGGTCGCGTAGCCTTGCTGCTTCAACAGCGCTGGCAGCGTCAGTCGCGAAGCCGGAATGATCGGCGGTGACCACGTGGTCAACACGCCGAATTGCCCAATCCGCATCGGATAACGGCCGGTGAGGACACCGTATCGCGTAGGCGTGCAGACAGCCGAAGCGCTGTGAGCGTCAGTGAACCGCATGCCTTGCGAGGCAAGTTGATCCAGATTCGGCGTGCGGAGTTGGGACTTGTCCCAATAGCTCGGCGGCTGTGCCCAACCCATGTCGTCAAACAGGACAAAGACGATGTTGGGCTTTTCCGCTGCTTTGGGTTCGGCTGGCTTTGTTGACGCTTCCGGGCTTTGGTCCGCCAAGGAAAGCTCAGTTGCAATTGCCTGGGCGTAGACCGGAGCAACGATGAAGATCGCAACACTGCAAGTCAATAATGTTCGTAGCATGGTTGCTCCTGAAGCCCGCCCGCGGCCCGAGTTGTTCAATCCAATCATCATTGCAACTTGCAATACAATGTCTCAGCAGCGCTAGGATAGCAACGTTGAGATCAGGTTTGCATAGCCATCTCCAAATTCAAACGACTGCTTGATCCGCAGGTCCAAATCGAATGCGTTGCGGCGTTCTTTTGGAAACAGTCCAACACGAAAGATGTACGGCAGCCGATGAGGTGGGAAGGGATAGTCACTGCCGTGCAGGATTCTGGCGCGCACAGATTCCTTCTCTGCCGCCAACTTCCACAAAGATCGCCAGCGAATGATGCTGGCCATGATCGCCGTGTCGCCATACAGGTTTTCATTCGCCTCCATCATTCGAATGAAGTCTGCATAGTAATTCTCCGGATCAAAGAAGGCACACGTTCCGCAATGGGCAGCAATGATGATCCCGCCGTGTCCAAGCGCACGTTCCAGCCTGGCGGGGTTTGTGTACGCTTGGGACACAACCGTGCACGAATGTTCATAGCCGGTGTGAAAAGTGAGCGCGACGCCCAATTGCGCAGCCCTGCGATAGAACGGATCGAACTCTTTGCGGGCAGGATCAACGCCTTGGATGGCGGTGTGAATCTTGATCAGCCTCGCGCCCAGCGCGTAGCAACGCTCGAGTTCCTGTATCGCATCGGACCGCCAAGGGTTGATGGAACAGCCAGGCAGCACCTTCGGGCAATCGCGTGCCAGGTCCAAAACGTAATCGTTGGCGACAAAGAAGTGAGTCGAACTATCATCCCGAGAGCCGTCCGTGCGATAGACGGCATCTTGGGCGAGCACCACGGCATAGTTCAAACGGCTTTCGTTAAGCTGACGGATCAGCCGGCTGCGCATTTTTTGCGACAGTGTCTCGCCTTCTTCATTCTCAATGCCGGTGGCCTTGAGCAACAATCGCGTCAGCCAACTGCGGCGCGTCTTCTCGGAGAGGTAGCCCTCGGTTGGGTTTTCTCCCCAACAAAAGACATGCGAGTGAGCGTCGATGGAAAGAGTTGTGGACATCCGTGACTTACTTGTGCGATCGAGAGTGCGCTTGGGAAGCGCCAAGTTCCAGCTTGTTCGCTGGCGGGTCAGGCGGCAAAGCATTATCCTCAACGCCAACGATACCAATGTGGCAAGCGCCAACGATATTGACGGTGGCGAGAATAGCACGGAAATCTCACGCAGACACCTTTGCAAATTACAAATCTCGGAAGCTCCGAGGGAACGCCAGCGGTTGATTTGGTTTTTGCGACATGCCTATTTCGCTTCCGGACCATCGCAACGAACCGAAACGCAGCGGCCCGACCGTGTCGCTCTGGCAGCGGCGCTTGCAATCGTTCTTCAGCCGGCCGGCGACCGAGTTGGTCATCGGCGGCATCATCGTCGTTTCGGTAGCGTTGACGATTGTGGAGTTGCAACTGCCTGATGATAGTCCGCGAAAGCGTGTGCTTTATGAGTTTAACTATGCGATCACGTGCTTGTTCGCGGTTGAATTGAGCTTGCGGTTTGCGGCCGCGGCTCCCAAGCGAAGGTTCTTCCGCGAGTATTGGGTTGACTTACTCTCCTTGCTGCCGCTGCTGAGAGAGTTTCGCTACGCCCGCTTCTTGCGACTCTTTCGCTTGCTGCGCGTGCTGCGGCTGTTGGGAATCTTTTCGCGCTACGCGAGCAGTTTTCCGTACATCTTTCGTCGTGGCGCCGTCGAGTACGTGATCGTCTCCGGCCTGATCATGCTCACGGTGTTGATTTGCACTGGAGCGATTCTTGCCCTCGATCCCGAAAACGACAAGCTGGACGAGTTCCACGAGGCACTTTGGTACTGCATTCTTACGCTGTTGGCCGGCGAACCGATCGAGGGCACGCCATTTCAAGGTTTGGCTGGCAATCTGATTACGCTTGGCGTGATGTTCATGGGCATGACCATCTTTGCGATGTTCACAGGCACGGTTTCCGCTTTCATGGTTGAACGACTACATCGGGAGGGTCGCGCGGTGCAATGGGATGACTTTCATGACCACACAATCATCTGCGGTTGGAATCGCAAAGCGGAGATCATCGTGCGCGAGCACCGCACGGCCAACAAGACGGATACCACGCCGATTGTGGTGATTGTCGAGTACGATGACGAGCCGGACTTCTCTGACTTGACTCTCAAGCGGCACGTACAGTTTCTCAACGATGACTTCACCAAGGTCGCCGTGCTGGAACAAGCCGGCATTCATCGGGCAAAGACGTGCATCATTCTTTCCGACATGTCGCGCGGCCGAAACGAACAAGATGCGGATGCTCGCACAATTCTTGCTTCGCTAACGGTGGAAAAACTCAACCGCAGCGTGTACACGTGCGCGGAGTTGTGCAATAGCGAGTATGGCACGCACCTGGAGATGGGCCACGTCAATGACTTCGTCGTCAGCGGCGAGCAGTCGGGATTTTTGCTGGCGCAAGCCGCGCTTAACCGCGGTTTGATGGGCGTGTTTAACGAACTGCTCACACACACGCGGGGAAATCAGTTTTACCGGCAGCCTGTCCCAGAAGACTTTGTTGGCAAGAGTTTTTTGGAACTGTTCATTCATTTGAAGCAGGAACATGACGCCATTCTGATTGCGGTCCAGGACGGCGACGGACAGTTTCGCGTCAATCCCAATGACTATCAACTCAGTTCCGACGAGCACATCGTGGTGATTGCGGAGACAGCTTGCGAACTTTAATCCGCCTGAAAACGCGAACGCGAGAAGCCGGTCGATTGTCGTAGTCAGATGGGAAGGCTACGATATTGCCTCACTAGTTTGGTAAATTTGCCTTGTTGATATTGGCTTTGGTTTCAAATTCAGCAAGCACGATTCTGGTTCGCTGGCGGATCAGCAAAGCCAGACCCGAGAAAGACTTCCAGGCCGAGTGGCGGAATTGGCAGACGCACGGGACTTAAAATCCCGTGGGGGGTAACCCCCGTGCGGGTTCGATCCCCGCCTCGGCCATTGAGTTACGATGATTCTCTTCGGCCGGGCAAACGGCGCGATACTAGTAGAGTGAATCGCGGTTGACCGACTCACTTTCGTATTTTTTGATAGCCGCCTCAAAATAGTTGTCCACTTCCTCGGCGGTCTGCTTGCCGGTCATCCGACCAATCAGGTCAACTTTCTTGACCTGCTCAGTCTCAGGGTCCATGACAGCACGCATGAGCAGGATCGTTGGATACCTCTTAACGTCGAATCGTTCGACAAAGTACTCCGCATCGGGATCGTAATCTGGATCAGTATCTACAAAGAGCAGCTTGTCTGAATACTTGGCCATTCGCGGATCGGTCAAGTTCTGCATCGTTCGGTCGGCAAATCCGCAGTAGTCAGAGTTGAACAACATGGCGAAGTACTTCCCTTCGCGCTTGGCTCGTTCCCAAGCAGGGAAGACGCGGTCATGGTAAGTAACAGTATCCAGCATCTGGCCGCTGCTTTCGTAGATCTTAACGGCACGAGAAAAATACTCGTCGATGCCGTAGGCGTCACAGACCGTGTTGGTCGTCTTTTCCCACATCATTCTGCCCACGACATTCAGTTTTGTAACGTCTCGTGTTTCCGGATCGACAGTCGTCTTCAGCAGGATCAGAGATGGAAAGGTGTCAACACTGTATTGCTCGGCAAATGACTTTCCACGGTCATCCAGGTTTGGATCGGTATCGGTCACGATCCACTTGTCGGAGAATTTCGCCAGTCTCTCATTCTGCAAAGCCTCTCGCATGTCGATGCTGCTCCGGGAGTCACCGGAGCTAAAGAACAACAGCAGGTATTTGTTCTCGCGATTGGCAGTGAAATAAGCGAGCTCGGCCTTGTCGCGGAATGTCTTGACATCGAGCACCTTGGTGGGATGCTCGCCCGCCTTAAGCTGCGCGGAGCTAAGTACGAACACGGCGAGAATTAGCGAGAGAACAGGATTGTGAATCTTCATCGTTTGGTCCTTTTGAGATAGGTCTAGAAAGCAAAGTGGAGAAAAGTTGCCCTTATTCTTTAGGCGACGGATGGTCGACTTTGGGGAATTCGAGTGACCGTTCTAGGACAGAAAAATCGAGCCCTGTGAAGTCAAAAGCTTGCACTGGAAATACGCGATCCTCCAGCGGCTTTGGTATGGGCAGTGGCCAGTTCATCAACTTGTCCGGGAGGTGGATCGATTGTCGGCTCGTCGGATTCGGCCCAACGGACTGAAAGGCGTCCTCGCTCAGCTTCCAGACTTTGTCCAACATCCTCGAGGCGTGTTCGACCTGCATCGCAACTTCGCCCGGATCGTCCCCAACCGCTTCTTTGATTGCGTTCAGACTTTGATTCAGAGCTTCCGCGAGCTGGTCGATATCGACCTCATCTCCTGATGACGAGCTTTGAACCGTTCTGCATAGAGCAGTTGCCCGAGTTACGTTGCCCAGAAAAACAAGCGCCGCGGCGATTCCAACGCCAGCGGTACGAATCTTCCGCGAACCCATGTCATGTCCTTTCATCCGGCTAGGTGCTTGTAGTGCCCCTTCACTCTCTAAGCGACACACCGCTGGGTCTCGGGGAACTTTTCCAAGGATCAAACGCGATTCTTCGATCTCGGGGTCTGATGCGGTATGTTGGTCTGCACGCAGGACCTTTCCAGCGAAAGGCTCTCGTTCAGCCTCGTTCGTCCAATCGGAGCCAGCCATGCCCCTGAGAAATGTTGTTGACGTCGACGAGAAGACACTGTCTGAAGAATCACGCGCTAAGATCGAGAAGTTTGTGGCTCTGGGCTACAAGCGCGCACACCTTTCGATCAACGACGAAGGCACAGTGTTCTTGGATCGGGAGCTCGTCGAGAACGAAGCCTTTGAACAGGTGTTCTATGGCCATCCAAGCGAAGACGACGAGGAAGAGTAACTTTCAACTTCGCCGCTTGATTCCCGATTCGATATCCCCACGTCGCGTGGCAATGTTGGGAAAAAACGTGCGGCGCACGAAGGCTCCCAACGCCGCCGCCACTTTCGTGCTCAAGCGGAGTTCTCGCAGAGCATTGCGCGAACCTCCATGAGAACTCGTCCAGCCCAGTTGGGGCCGTCACCGTCCGGCCCGATTCCCCAATAGGGTTCAGAAAGCGAATCTTCGATCAACTCGGCATCGCCGGTCGCCAGCAAGCGCCTCGCCAAATCGTCGTTCTGTGTGAACTTTGCCAGGTCAGCGCGGCGCATCACTTCCAGCTTGACCACATGCCAGTCACTTCGTGGTGATTGGTTGTTCTTGCGAAACCAAGAGTTCTTCGAGATGCGTCGAGGTGCATCTGGCGGTGCTGCGAGCCATTTTGCTCGCGCAGGTGAAGTTGCGTCTCTGATTGCTTGGACGTAAGCCGGGGCAAAAGACTTTTGAGCCTGGTAGTAGTGCTCAACTGTCGGCCAGGTCTCGCCATCGAGTTCGATTGGCGAAGGATAGAAGTGAGACAGGAATCCAAACAGTTCTCGATCCCGCTTAAAGTACAGGATGCGGCTATCGCGCGGGATGATGAGTTGGGAGTCAGGCATCGAGTTCTTCAGCGACGTTGAGTTCTGGAGCGAAGTTGAGTTCTGCAGTGAATTGTGTTCCTCGGCGACGTTGTGGCCTATTGCCGGCTCTTGGCCAAAAGGGAGTTGCTTCGAGCGGCTTTCGTGATACGGATGACTAACATCACACCACAGATAAGGGCGATGACAAGTACGACAATATCGTCTCGCGCCACCATAGGAGTTTGTCTGGGCCCGGATTCTGCCAAGTCGTCCGCGGATAGCGCTTCGACCGTTGCAGGCGGCTCCTCGCTCAAAGTTGCTGATACTTCGTCTTGCCGCAAGTACTCAGCAGAAGGCCGCTTGGGAGACAATTCCACGGAGACCAAACCTGCTCTGCGTCGTCGTTCTCTGCGGTTGCTGTTTGAGCTCTCGCTATCGCGTGTGGGCACACGTTCTTCCACCTGGTCGGCTCTTGCAGTCGGTGGCGTGTCGGTCATGACGTTCGCCGATACTTCCCCTTGCTGTTCAATCTCGGGCGGTGCGGCCACCGCGCGATCCGTTGCGGCGAGGGACAGGCAGGCGAGAAGTATCTTGGTGCTGTTGAAAAACATTCTCAGGAACCTCTCAATAAATCGTTCTCTTCGCTGTATTCGTGTGAGCGTTTCTATGAGGACCCTTTGAGCGATTTAGCCAGAGGACGCTCCCGATAATCACCACCAATGCAATTTGGGGATAGTCACATATCCGTTCGATGATGTCGCAGACGAAGACAACAAGTTCCGCCGACCAGGGTCTCAGTTTCTTGCGGCCGGCAGACGCATCATTGTCTGTCCAGAATGGCCCTGAACTGTCTGGGGCCATGCCAACTCGGGCAGGTTTCTGATCTAGAAAGTCCGCATGTACGGGAAGACACGATAGTGTGTCGTCCTCGGCGACTTCGCTTGATGCCGTGACAAACGTTGCTCGCCAGGTCACTGCCTTGGAGTCACGGTCTTGCGCCATCGCTTCAGCCGAAGTCAGCAGGCAGGCTGCACAGCAAATTATCCGGAGAGTTCGCATGAGGGGCCTTTCGTTGAATTGTTCTAGAAGTAGAGCGACGGCGCAGCGCGCTTCGGGGAGGAAAACTTCTAGAACTTCGGCCCAGACGCGGAACACGGCGGAATTCACGGAAATAGGGGAGATCGGCAACCGAACCCGGCGGAAGCGACAAACGTCCAGAGCCCAGACGGGATGGACAGGGTCATCGCCCTTTTTCCTGGAAAATGGGACGTCCCAGACGGCAGACTTTCGATTCCACGAGTTCTGCTAGTCTTTGTCCAACGCCTCTTTAACCGGCAAGAGCAGGACGCCCAATAGTCGCCGTGCCTTCTTAAGTTTGTCCGCTGTTTGCTGATAACTGAGCTGAATCCCCTTGCGTTGGAGTTCTTCAGCGACGGCTGCCACCGCCATGGCTTCTTGTGGCTCTCCATCATCAAGGGTTGCCGGAATTCCGTAGTAGCAACGCGTCACAGCTTTCTCGACATCGTCTAAACCCGCAACCGCGTTTCTAACGGACTGCCAGCTTTCCTCGGTGTCGATCCCCGGCAGTGAATCTGCTGGCACCTCCGCTCCAGACTGCAAAGCCAAAACGATCTGATGTTTGACTTCACGGCGCGCTTCATCAATGAGCCGCTGCTTGAATTTCCGTTTCGCCAAACTTCGGTAATCTTTCTCCGTAGTTGGCTGGACATCAATGATCGCTTTTTGCAGATAGCTAGGTTCACCCTTCCGCCTGGGGATTACCATTTCCTGAATGACGTCGTCAAACGTCCGGCCTGCGCCGCGGATGCGGTTATAGTAGCGTTTCAATTCGCGACCAAGCCGCGAGTCATTCTCGCCCGGCAAGAGCGAACAGTCCCGTCGCAACAACTCTTCCCAACAAGACTCGTCGCGCTGCGCGATCCTGGCGAGTAGCTCTTCAAAGGTCAAAGCCTCAACAGGCTGCTTATCGGGCATGGAATGTAACTCTCCGTTTATGCGGATTCGGCCAGAACGACTATTTGTCTTCAACCTTTGCGCGAGGCTGCTTCACTCGCCTGGACAATTGCCATTGTGTTTTTTGTCCGCTGTGATGCACGGCGAAGGTCGGCGCTGGCAAGTCTTGCCGTCAGTTCGCTAAGATACGCATCTTGCCATTGGGGAATTCCGCTGTCGACGAAATTTCTTAAAGCACCCTCCCCAAGCTCTATCCGTACACGCTTTAGAGTTAGGGAGTGAATTTTGACGCGGTTCCGCCGTAGCGCTTATTGCGGTGGAGAATGATGCTTGTCATGGCGCGTTCGGCATCAGGAAGGTTGCCAATCAAGTTGAATTGCGTGGAGATCAAATGAGCGAACGCCGAGAATCGGACGCCGTCCTTGAAAAGCTCCACGAGGAGTTGCGCAACCTTTGGCGACACGGGCAACTTGATCCGCCACTCGCGCTGTTCTGCTCAGGATATTCCGTTGAGATTCGTGAACAGTTCCAAGCGGAATTTCGTCTGATCGAAACACTGCACGACGAGTTCAAGCAGCGCGCGAATGCCTGGGAAGATGAACCGCAAGCCAACAGCGACAGCATCGAGTCGGTGCTCGATTCTCTTTGTCGCGACCATCCCTCGAGAATTCGTGCGACGTTGGCCTTATACGTGCAGATTGAGGAATTGGTCGCTGGCGACTTTGGAACAGCCGAATCGCAGGCTCGGCCGTTTCACGTTGGCGAAGTCGTCCTCGGGCGTTACGAAATCCGAGAAGTCCTTAAGTCCGGGGGACAGGGAATTATCTATAAGGCCTGGGACAGAGAATTGAATCGCGTCGTCGCTGTAAAAGGACCGGGAAGTTCGGCCGGTCGGGTTAGTCTTATGCGGCTTGCCCAGGAAGGCAAGATGACCGCCGTCCTGGAGCATCCAAATATCCTGCCGATCTACAGCCTTGGACTTGAGTCAGGAGAGACTCCGTGTTTTGCCGTCAAGTACATCGAGGGCCACCACCAGTCCGAACAAGACGCAGGCCCCAAGCAACGAGAACTGAAGGACGCGATCAAGGCGTTTCACGCGCAGCGGCCGGAGGGATTGGATTTCGATCGCAGCAACCCAGCATTCGCCAAATTGCTGGACGCCTTTCGTGCGGTGTGCGAAGCGATGCAGTTTGCGCATGATCAAGGGTATCTCCATCGCGACCTCAAGCCTGAGAACATCATGTTGGGGACCCATGCCGAAGTGTGGATCATCGACTGGGGTCTCGCGAAATCAATCGAAGCCGCCAATGACGATAGCTCGTCCAATCCCGCAGGTGCTGAACAAGAGTCGAGCGAAGTTCGAATCTCGATGGAAGGCAGCGTCAAAGGAACGCTGGCTTACATGAGCCCCGAGCAAGCGAGCGGTGACGAAAGCTGCATCGGCCCTCGTAGCGATATCTACGGCCTGGGCGCAACTCTGTTTGAAATCTTAACGGGCCGTCCGCCAGTGGTCGCAGGTTCTCATGCCGACCTTATGGCAGCCTTTCAACATAAAGACTTCGGGTCAGCGCGCAGTATTCAGCCGAATGTTCCCCGCCCTCTGGCAGCCATTTGTAAACAAGCACTTTCGATCAATCCTAATGATCGCTATGCAACACCGCATGACTTGGCTCAGCAAGTCGAGTCTTGGCAGCGCGATAATCCTGTCGACGCATATCCCGATCCGTGGTTAGAGCAAGGCCGACGTTGGATCAAGCGCCATCGCACGCTTGTCACGGGGGCGTCAGTCGCGGCGATTGTCGCTTTGACAGCGTCGATCATCTCATCGCTGGTGTTCTTTGATCTCAAGACGCGAGCTGAAGTGGCGGAAACCGCGGAGCATCAGCGGGCGACCGAACTTGCCGTCGCCAACCACGACCTGTCGACTTCAAATACCCGCCTAAGTCAGTCAAATTACCAACTGCAATTTCTTCGCGCGGCCAAACTGAGCAGCGCCGGCGAATTCCAACTCGCACGAGAATCCCTCGAAAAGTGCGCTCCGAGTTTACGCTCGATCGAATGGAACTATCTGAGAAGACTCCTCGGCAGGCCACAAGCACTGTTGCAGGTTCAGTATGGCAGCCTGCTTCCGGAGACCTTCCAATTTCGTGCTTTACTTGCCAGCCGAGATGGAAAACGGGTTGTCGCATGGCGGAGAGTGCCATTCTCTTTTGACACCAGCAGTCCTGGCGGATCGTGGCGGAACATTCCCGCGATCGGACGGGAGCCGACAACCGATGCTGCGGATGCTGCGCGCTCCATTCAGTCAAATCGTCAGTCCGAGGAACTTCAAGCTCAGTACGACTTTGTGCCGCTTGCTGATGCCCCGCGAGTTGTTGTCGTTGAAAATGAAGAAGGGGAGGTCGCGCATGAAGTCGCCGTGATCGACACGGAAACCGGCAGTCTTGTCCGTGTCTTTCAGTTGGGAGCCTTGCCGCCGTTGCGACCTTGGGAGGAGATGTCTTTGGATGCAACCGGCCGGCGGATTGCGTTTTCCGGTCACAACGGAAACGTTGCCCCGGCTGGGATCCGCGTTTTCGACATCGACACGGGCAACCTGATCTATCGGGCGGACAACGATCCCGATGCGTTCGTTTACTTTCAGGCGTTCGGCGACAACGATGATTTCTTCACGTCTTCTCGCTCGCACGAACCGATGCCTGAGGGAAACGATGCATCCGTTCTTCATCGCTGGTCGGCAGTAACCGGTCAAGCTCTGCCCTTAGAGGATGGTCGTCCCCATCCCATCCTTGAAGTGGCAAGCGACCGCGAATTGGGCGTGTTTCACATTCAGGACACAATCACCGGCGAACGGTACCTTACTCGAGACACGGGCAATCGCATCGACTCCATCGGTGCTACTGCCATTTGCCAGCAGGACTTGTCGAGTTTGCTTGAAATGAGCGCAGGTATGGACCTGTCTCAGGTGTTGCAAACGTATCCGGCGGCAGTTTATCAGTCTGGCCAGGTTCATCTCTTCCCAAAAAGTAAAGAGTATCCGCATAAAGCGACAAGTTTGACGTTCTCAGCCGGGGCAGATCAAATCGCGTCGGCGGGTGGAGGTTCGATTCAAGTCTGGGACGTTGCTTCCAATAGTTTGCGACACAAGACGGCAAGCGACGTTAGCATATGTTGTTTACTGGACGACCGGACCTTGTTAGCCAACAGCCTCAACGGAATGTTAACCCTGAACATTGGTGATGCGGGAGCCGTTGCATCGCTGACGGGTCAGGCTCCGCACGTAGATCAGGTCCTCTCTCCTGTTGTTGCGATGCTGTTCGCTCCGGCAATGAGGAAACTCGTCGTTGTCGAACAGGGATCCGAGATCGGCATCTGGGATATCACTGCAAGACAGTTGGTGGAGAAGTATCAGCTCTATACCGTTCAACCAGGTCAGGACCAACATGACGGTCGCAACAGAGAATGGTTGAACAGCATTAGCTATGCGGCAATGGACTCCCAGGGCAAACGTTTGGCTGTCGCGCATGATCGAGGCGTAGCGATCTTCGATCTGGAACAAGTCAAGCCAATACCATTGGCGGACGATCGTTTGGGGATGGTTGCTCTGCATAATTTCGAGGAATTGCACGGGCCCGTCGCTTTCGCAGCTGACGAGCTCTTCTTGGCGCAGCAAACCGTATCGGACATGCGGACACCGTTCGGCAATGGCAACGTGGTTGTCTCCATCGACATGCGCGATGACTGGCGGTACGAGCAACTCTCGACATCGGGCGGAGTCACGAGTTCACAAACGGAAAGAGGACGCATGGCAATCAACCCGTCCGGTTCAATCATTGCGGTGCAGAGGAAAGTGAGCTTGGACACGCATCCTGAACATGGCATCGAAGTCGCGATCCTGCCAAACCCGTCCGGCGAAAACGTTGACGAGAACGAATTGATCGAAGCGCTAGAAAATGGCCCCCTGAAGCTGGCAGTGCCTGAAAGCTCACTAACTCCACTCACTTGGAGTTCCGATTCACGCTTACTTGTGGCTTCTGTTGATCTTGGACAGAGCAGCCATCACGTTCGAGTTTACGACACTAGCAACTGGTCGTTTGTCGATTTAAAGGGTCATACCGCGCCGGTCACAGATGCGAGACTCACGGATGACGGGACGCGAATCTTCACGTCCAGCGAAGATGGAACGATCAGGCTTTGGCATATCCCGACTGAGACGCTGCTCTGGACATTCGACGACGCCCAGCAGCCGATCGGTTCAATCGAGATTTCTCCAGATGGCAGTTTGTTGTTTGGCAGGCTACTGCACGGCATGACAGGCAGGGGAGAAGAGCCTCCGGGCGAGGTCTTGATATGGGACCTCTCACCATGGAAAAGCGTTTCGCAATCGACCGTAACAAGACCTGTGAAGAATTGAGGTGACTAGCGTTGAACCAAGGCCGTTGGATTTGGTCCGCGACACGCGATCCATAAACGATAAGCAAAGGCGAAGGCACTCAAGCAGGGGAGAATCGCGACCATGGCTACCATCTGTACACGGAAATCTACTTCCACGTCAAAATGCGCTCCGCAAGCGCTCTCACGACAAGAGCTACATTCATACAGGAGTCGCTCGATGGCATTTAGATTTGGCAAGCTCGTAGTGCTGGCATTCTTGCTTCAAGCGTTTTGCGGATGTTCGCAAAAGGAGGCGACGAAATCCGGCGGTGACGCAGCACTCCGCAAGGGATTTGAAAGTCCGGAGGAGGCCTTTGAATCGTACGAGGTCGCCGCACGAAAGATGGACATATCGAGCGCGTTCGCGAGTATGACCGAATCGTCCGTGAATTGTATTGCTGGCGAAGGAGTCTTGGATGATCTCTCACGTCTGCGTTCAAGCGAAGGTACCGATGACCCGGCGCGTGAGAAGGTCATTGCCCTGTTCGCTGAGCATGGCGTCGACATAGATAGTTTCGAGTCCGCCTTGCCAGAAGGCGGTGACACTTATGCTGCAAGCATCAACCGGCGAATCAAAGCCGGCTCGCTCGTTAAGGACAAAGCTGCGCTACTCACGAAACTGCTGGCAATTCACTCCAGTCAAGTTCGCGATACAACGAATCTTCCAAAGAAAGAGCTGTCCGACGTCGTCGTCGAAGGAGACTTCGCCGCAGCGGCATCCGTGTGGGAAGTTGAAGGTCAACGGCACTTTGACCCGGTCTTCTTCCAACGCGTGAACGGGCGTTGGTTTGTTCACCGGATCACCCCCGATGACACCCTTCCAGAGCAACTTACTCAGGATTTTGATCAGATCACGGCAAGGCTTTCGCAGGAGATTGAACAGCAAGATATCGATCGTGGATCGCGCGTGTCTGGCGATCCTGAGATGGATTCCTCTGGCGACAGCATCGGCGAACAGTCCAAGCCGCCAACATTGCGGGTCGCGTTCGTCTCTGGCATCGGATCTCTGAATTCCGCGCGAGGCGCCGCGGCGGCCGCCCAGGAGTTGGGCATCGAATTGACCTTCCTTGTCCCCGAATGGGAAGAGGATTCTCCCCGGTCGCAACGCGCGATCCTGGCAGGGCTCCTGCAAGAAGAGTTTGACGGCGTAGTTCTGGATCCCGCGGTCGACGCTGACCTATCGGAGCCGCTGAGTAAGCTGATTGACAAGACGAAGGTTGTGACAATCTATGACGACAATACCAATGGTAATCGGCATGCGCACGTGGGAACTGATCCCATCGAATTTGGCCGCTCTTGTGGCCGGCTGTTAACAAAAGCTTTGCCGCAAGGGGGGCGCGTCTTGGTCATTGGCGGCGGTTCCGCCGAATCGCAGGGCTTTGCCGAAGGAGTTCACGGAAGCAACGAGACCACGAGCGACGCGCAGGGAGGCGAGTTCGATATCTTTGAATCGCCGTTCCTCGACGGTCACGAAGTAATCCGCATTGCCCATACCGTGCGCGATATGCTCAAGAACGATACGAACATCGATGCCGTTGTCGGACTCTCGCCGGTCCACGCCATCGCACTGCCGCACATCGGTGTGGCAGACAGGCAAGTTCCTATCATCTCCATGGCGACCGACGAGAACCTGGACGCGCTTCTGGCAATTGAAGAGGAGCACGCCTACGGCTTAGTTGCCGAGGATCTCTTTGGGATGGGTTACGAAGCGATTCGGACAATTCACTCGCTGGCTACCTCGGAGCGAGTTGTTTCCCAGAACATCAGCATTTCGATCACACCGCGGATTGTGACAGAGGCCAATGTCGAAGAAACACGGCTTGAGTGGAGCCGAATAGACGCGATGAACAATCCTTTAGATCAGCCAGCGTCCGCGCGGTCGTCGGGAGGTGATGCGGCGGGCTAGCGGACCGGGTCGCAGGGCTAAGCGCTATTAGCTGTGCCTGGTTGTCGATAGGAGCCTGACCGGTTGGATCCAGAGTGACATTTAGCACGCACGGTGAATTCTTGAATTTGTTGTTCCTGAAGTGCCTGGCCGCCTCGCTTCGATACTAGAGGGCTGCCGAACGAACTCGTACCTTCGTTCAAGTGACTGGACAAGTCGATTTCATCCACGGCGCGTCGTTGCTACGATTGAAGATCAAGAATGTGATTGAGGAGAAACCCGAAGGCAAGTGATAGCTCCGCTTGGGCTATCCAGTCGTCGTGTAGGCTTAATTGGCAAAGCAGCCGGAGATTCCCCGGTGCATGCGGGTTCGAATCCCGTCGCGACAGCCCCGCCTTCGGGTTTCTTCTTGACCACGCGAACAGCTTACAACTCAGCAAACGAATCAATTTTTGTGTGACCAGAAGTGTTCAAATGAATGGATTTGTTTGCGGTGGCCCGCGAAGCTGCGGCAAGAATCTTCTCCTCGTCAAATAGAATACCGACAGCTAACAAAGTGGTTGAGCGCTGACCATTGCTGGTGTTAGACAAAGGTCCCGGAGGCAATGCCATGGCGAGTGAAGACCAGTCCCTGCCCGACCCGGAGTCGGCGACTGTCGAGCGGACCAACGACGTTCAACGTGATCCGTTCCAACATTCAAAGCGGCTTGATGACTCGAACTCAAAAAGCGGTTGGGCAAGGCTATCGTCTTGGTTGCTGATCAGCATAGTCGCGGTTTTCCTGCTGGCGATCATTCTGCAGATCTGCAATTGGGTGTTCCCTGAAGCAGGACAGGTTGCCCTTTTTCTGGCGGTTGGAGTTCTTGCGCTGGCCCTGGAGGTCGCGTTATTCCTGCGAAAGACGCGGCGGGCAAGGTCAACGGCTCGATTTCCGATTCGCGTGCCGATCGCCCTCTTGCTTGTGTTTCTTGCCGGTTTGTTGGTTGCATTCGTTCCGCAGCTTCGCGTGATCAGCGTAAGCATCGTTAGCTTTGCAGGCGAATCGGCCTGCCCGGCTCTTGGGCGCGCATTGCAAGATAGCGACGCGACGGTTCGCCAGCACGCTATGCAAAAGCTCGAATCGATAGGTACACCAGCGAGTGCGACCTTGGATCAGGTACTGATGGCCGATCAAGTCGAGAGTGGAGTTGAGGCAAATGTTGTCCGGGCGCTATTCCGCATGGGACCGGAAGGTATGGCGATTCTTGAGCGGAGGCTGGCCGATCGCTCGGCCAGTGGCGTGATCATGCGGATTGTCCCGGAGTTTACCGAACAATCTCATGTGTTTATTCCTGAATTGACCAAGTTGGCATTGGATGGCACGTCTTCGCGCGCCGTGAAGATAGAAGCCGTGGAAGTGTTGAGCACCATTGGTAAGCCCGCTGTGGATTCGCTCGTCAATATTGTCGAAGCTACGGACCGGAGAGTGCAGAAAAGTGCGTTAACCGCAATTGGTAGCATGGGAGAAGATGCAAGCGATGCGTCTCCCGTTCTCGTAACGATGTTGCTCGATCCAGCAAACGGCCTGCAGCGAGAAGTTGCCGACGCGCTTGTAGAGACCTGTCCGATAGCGCGAGAACACGAGGAAGGCGTGCATGGAATCTACTCCGGCTCGCGCGGAGATCTCGAGGCAGCCTTGCAAGCATTGTTCAAATTGGACGACGTCTACGAAGGCACCGCTGCGACTTACATCAAGCTCCGTTGTGACCAGTGGGTCAATTACGACGCCTGGAATCTCGGCCCTCCGGATGACTTGAATGCGCTAATGGATGTGGCATCCGAATCGGAAACAGCACGGCAAGCCATGACCTTGTGCGCAGCAGAGCTTGCCAATCGCTTGCGCGAACCGTCTGAGATGTCTGACGACGTGATTCGCATTCTGGCGCGGTTCGGCGAGGCCGCCAGAGATTCTATTTCCGCAGAAACACTTCGAACGCTCGTCGTCTTCACGTTGTCTGAAGAAGGTAAGGGCTCCGTCGATTTGAAAACGGTTACAGATGCGATCATCGCGATCGACTCGCCCGATTTTGCATTCATGACGGCGTCGCTGGATGACACGTCATCGATCGTGCAATTGTGGGCGATCGAGACTTTGGCGAATTCGCCGTGTCAGCCCGCGGTGTATTTACCTCATCTTGTTTCACTGGCGAAAAACGCCGAGGAATCGATTCGCATCGCGTCGCTGGGTCGTCTCAACGCGATTGCGATTGATGATCATTTTCGTCCGAATGCAGAGACGTCCGCATCAATCAAAGCGAGCGCCGAAGGGTTGCTCGCCTTGGTGACCGACGATCAACTTGATGTGGCTTCAAGAAAGAGCTTGATCGAATTTCTTGGATACAGCGGCTATGAAGCGGCCATCCCGCTGTTGACCCAACTGCAGAGTGATGAAAACGCTCCGGAGGAACTCAGATCGGCCGCCAGGACCGCCTTGGAGTTGACCGAGCAGAATTCCGGCGGTACGTCGCAGTGAGAGACATGTGAGCGACATGCGCGACTCTTCCGCCAGATTCACAAGAAAAACGAAAGCTCGTCCCCCAGTTCGCTGGTCGCCTCGCTCTTATTGAAGAGGAGAGAGTCATTGTTCGTTTCTGATGCGCCCTCCGCCTGCGCGCCTTGGTTCCAGGTGATTGGAGACGCGGTAAATCCTGCTGCTTTGTTATGTCAAATCAACCGCTCAACATCGTGTCTTACGCCGAAGGGCCTGAGAGGTTGCTCTCCAATTTCGCCCACACGCCCTTTGAACTCGATGGAATCCGCTTTGAGTCGATGGAAGGGTTGTTGCAGGGATTGAAAGAAGAAAACCCCGAAAAGCAACTGCGCATCTTTGCTAAGCACGGTCGGCAAGCCAAGAATGCCGGAACCAAGGCTCGCATGCAACGGGTCTGGGAAGAACAAACCGTATGGTGGCAAGGACGCTCGATCGAGTTCCGTTCGGACGAGTATTATGAGCTGATCGAGCGCGCACTGCGCGCCAAGTTTGCCCAAAACGGTGAGGCTCGTGACGCAATGGTTGCGATCGGCGATCGACCGCTGGTGCATGATACAGGCAAGCCGGAATCACCCCGCACCAGTTTGCCAGCAGCGCGCTTTCTGAATCTGCTCGAACGTATTCGTGCAGACTTGCAATAAGTGGATTCAAGGATGTCTGGCCGATGGCCAGGTGTCGAAACACGTTCGATTTGAAAAAGCCGCGGAAGCGTGATCGCGCGCTTGCCGAAGTTGTGGCGAAGACTGCATTGCCTGGAGAATCCCAATGTCCGAGAAACTGTTGGAAGGCTTGGTTCGTTCATACAAAGCTGGGAACTCAGACGCGACTCGTTTGCAGGCTGCAAGAGAACTGCTAGAGCTTGCGGAGACAACTGACGCAGCGCTCTATCAGATTCTTGAACACCTTGAGCAAGGCGATGGAGATTTGCGGCGCAGGATTGTCGATATGCTGCCTGCATTCGTGTTGAGGATCGCCAATATCTTGCTGGGAGAACAGGATGCGCTCTGGTGGTGTGACCACTCCGACGTTTGCAATATCCTTGCGGAATTGGGCGATCGTGCGCGAGCGGCTGTTCCTGTGCTGGTGCAACACACCGAGGACTATCCGCGATTCGAGTTGAATGCCTGGGCACTTGCCAGCATTGGGGGTAAAGATGCCGTTCAAAGCCTCAATCGCTGGACCTGGTTTCAAGGAGAGAACCATGATCGGAAACGCACCGATATGGCATGCGGAAGCTTGTCATCGCTGGGCCAACCAGGAATCGACGAATTGATGAAACTTGCTGATAGTGAAGATGAGTTGGAGCGGACCAGGGCGCTGTTGAATCTTCACGAGTACACCGCTTGTCCTTCCGAGGTTCTGAAGCCGCTATTATCGAAAGGAATCGAAAGAGGATCCAATCAGCAATGGTTGCTGCACTAGAAAAGCGGTTGGAATAAATCGGCAACCCCGCTCCTGCCTGGGGCCACTAAGACCTGTAGCGACACGGCCTAAACAGTTATTGCTGGCCGTTCGGTTGGTTGGCTGTTACCCGAGCGCTTTGTGTTTTGCCGCGTCGTTTGGTTTCTTGGACATTGTCTCTGAGCGTTCGCAAGAATCGTTGGCAAATTGGCGCGAATAATGTGGAGGTGCTAAAGAATCTTTGGATTGCCGCAATCATCGATACCAAAAAAGAACAGCGGGCCGGCTGTTGGCCGCACCCGCTGTTTGATGAGCAACTGAATGAACTAACGCGGTTGACGCATTAAGCATTGGCAGTTTGCAGCGCTTGCTCGGGTTCTTCAAACAGGCGGCAAACAACATCCAAGGCGGCTGCGGCTTGCAACGGATTGCGGTCAACATCCGTCGAGAAATGTTGCCACATGTGGATTGCATAGTGCAGGAATTCTTCCCGGCACTTCTGACGCAATTCGCCGCCAAGTTTCTCCTGCACTTCGCTCCACAGCGGGCCAAGTTGCCCTTGGGCCGATTCGTCGCCCGTCATGGCTTCAAAGACCGTGGCCTCCAACCGCATAAGTCGCGCGGCAGCCTCGGGGCATTGGCGGCTCAATTGGAAAGCGGGCTTGGGCTCACGGCGTGTCGTGGCGAAGCCTTCGCCGCCTGTGAATGCCGTCTCTTCCTGAAACGTGGGAGTTGAGGGCGTTTTTTGCGACATAGGCTCACCTGAACTGTTAGTAGAAAGAGTTTGAATGTCTTCATCCGTTGCCTCACCGTTGGTTGATGTGCTGTCAACCAACTCGGCAAACGGATCTTCGAATGCAGCGAATTCTGTTTCCGGTTGGGATGAGTCGTCGATCTCCGATTCGAAGGCCGACTCCAATTCCGCGAAGGGATTAGCGTCCGGTTCGGGTGTTTCCTCAGGTTGCGGTTCGATGGTTGGAGCTTGAACTTGAATGTCCTGGCTGGCCGGCTCTTCGTCAGCTTGCTCAGCAAAATCGTCAGCTTTGGCGGTTGGCAAATCGTCGTGCGTCGACTCTGCCTCGTTGGCTGGCTCGGTCGTGTTTGTTGTTGCGTCGTGCGATTCACTGGTCGCTTCTTGCTCCCATTCCTGATCAAACGTGCTCTCGATCGGTCCGGAGTACTCGCGTGAATCCGTTCCCGCAATCAAGTCGTTCGCCAGGTCCGTGAGGTCATCAACAGTCAATCGTGGACGCGGCCGATTGAGTTCGCTGCTGAACCGAGCAAACTCGCAATTCTCAAATCGCTGTAGGACAAGCTGTGCCCAGGGGTGCTCAGGCTCTTCTTCCGGGTACTGATCCACGTGGAAGAGATCGAGTTCGTACTGTCGGACCAATCGGCGTTGTTCTTTTTCCTCGGTTGGAACGCACAGCACGCGGAACGGCCGTCTTGGCGAGTGTTTGAGCGCTGTGCTGAAGGAAATGGTCGGGCGAATCTCCAACGGCAGGCAATTGATCAAACCGGAGATCAGCCTTGGTCCGCTTTCGTGCGAGACGATGCCCAGGCAACGTGAGGTCAGCACCGTGTCGATTAGTCGGGCCAGCCGAGCGGCACCAAACTTCCCGGCCAATTGAGTCAGCAACTCTTCGTCCACCGCGGGAAAGCTGCCCTGGACGGAAAACCGCTTGAGCCGTTCTGGCGGTTCGTTGTAAATGCGAACATGCCCGGCGGCTGTGGCTTCGCGGAGCAACACAAAGGGATTGTTGCCGAACTGATCCATCACGATTGGCGGGACGATCAGCGAATGCGTATAGACCTGCGGCCCACGTCCGCTGTATTCCGTGCCTTCCAACGTTGTTTGCGACACGCAAAAAGAGCCGCTGGGCAACGGATGGAAATTCACGCTCAGAGCGCCATGTCCCGCTTCCAGCAGCGAATCGTGCGAGGGGCCCCAAATCGAAAGCTCCCGACGGTCAGGTTCAGAAACGCCGGAACTTGCGGCAACCAGGTGATAGCCTTCGCTCTTCGCCGATGTCGCCGAAGTGAAGATCGCCTGTTCAATTTGAAATTGACCAGTTTCTTGAAGAGCTGGGTCGGGAGTATTCATCGCCTTGATTTCGGTTACGGAATATTGTGAGCCATCGGGAACTTGGGTGCTTAGCGCCACCGCATGGCATATTGAGGATCACGTTTAACGAATCTGATCAATCAGCCAGCAGAACGGTTCAACCAGCCCACGAGGTTCAATTCGCAACGGGATGGTTTGGCGACCATCGTAGGCCGTGTCCCGGAATCCACATGCGCCAGCGACGCACGCAGCAAAGAACCGGTGGTTGCGGAATCGCTCTTCGCAAAATCTCCACAAGCCAGTGGCGTGCCGCCGCGCGTATTCGTTGGGATCATCAAACGCTTCATCGCATTGGTCAGCCTTGCTGAATACGATCGCGACAGGCCGCTTGCTCCAGTTGTGCTTGGGATCCTCAACAAGCTCAATCAAGTAGCTCAGCAGCTTCATCGTGAAATAATCTTGTTCGACGGTGCCGCCATACAGCTTGGCGCCGTCGATCAAGACCATTGCTCCAGAACATTTCAACAAGAATGAGCGCACAACCTGGAAGGTGCGAGGATGATCAACTTCCTCAAGCAAGGCTTCGCCGGCCATGTCCGGCATCACCAATTCCACCGGCTTGGAATGTTTCTTGGAACGGATTTGGCAATGGACCCAGTTCCAACGATCCGGCTCGTTCGGGGTCTTATCGGGGAACTCGCCACGTTGCAAAGCGGCGGTTGTGGTTTGTTGCAAATTGATGGAGAACGCGCCGCGAGCCAAGACTTGCAGCATGTCTGACTGGCGAGTCAGCATGTCCATCAGCACGCCCAAGTAGACGGTCTTGCCAACGCCGCTGGCGCCGATGGTGGCGATCAGGCTTGGTTCCGTTTTGAGGTTCTTGGCTTGTTGCGCCAAAGCCATGGGTGCGAAGCAGTGTCGGCACAACTCCGCATCGAACATGTTGGCTTGTTCGCAGATGTAGCAGGGGACCTGCAACGCGTATTGCGCCAAGCGATAGGAATCGAGATCAACAGATGCGCTCTTACTCATGCCAGCACCTCATTTCCTTCGGTGTCCGCGTGTTGTTCGTGAGAATCTTCATAGGCCGCTTGGATGTCTGCGGCGGCCAAGACACACCGGAAACCGATGTTGTGTTTGCGACTCATTGGGCTTTCGCCACTTTGGAATTGGCAAGTGGCCTGGTTGTCAAAATAGGTATCAAAAGCGCCGCCACGAATGGCTCGCATGGGGTTGGGCAAAATCAATCCCGGTTGATCCGGTCCGCCCAAGAACTCATCCGCGGTCCATTCCCAAACGTTGCCAATGAGCTGAGTAATGCCGCCGGCGCATGCGCCCTTTGAGAATTCGTGCACGGCAGAAGGTTGACCCTCTGCGCCGCCCCAGATGTTTGCTCGGGTGCGGTCCATGCCTTCGCCCCAGGGATAGCGGCGTTGCTTGACAGTTCCGGCACCCACTTCAACTGGGCAACTGCCGGCCTTTTCCCATTCCGCATTTGTGGGCAATCGCTTTCCGGCCCAGCGTGCATAGGCGGAAGCTTCATACCAACTGACGCCCACAACGGGGAGTTTTTCTTCGCCACGGCGGGGCTGTCCGCCTTCCCAGTTTCGTGGTCCGGGATGTCCGCTGCGGTCCAAGAAGTCCGGGACTGCTTGCCAAATCTCGGCGTCCCACAGCGTCTCATCGCTGTACCCGCCATCATGCACGAAGGCGGCAAACTGTTCGTTGCAGACGGTGCAGCAATCGATGTAGAACTCGTCAACTTCGCAAAACTGCACGCCATTGGCCGGCACGCCATTTTCGTTCACGGGGCCAGCGGACACATGCCCATAACGTCCCAGAGCAACAACTCCACGACCGATCTTGCCCATCTCACGCTGGAGGAGGTTTTCCGCGTGAGAGATTTGCGCCGGTGTCAGGTTGGCTCGAATCTGCGGACGCAGCAACAGGCCATAACGGCCGGTCCGCAACATTGCATCGACCAGGGTCTCGCTGTCCGCCGGAGCCGGCGGGGGTTCGGGAGCCGGAACTCGATTGAACTCAACGGTGGTGGCCGGTCGAGAAGTGTTGTTGTTCTTTCCCCAGGCCATTGCGATGCCGAAGCAAACGCCAAAGATGCCAAACACAGCGAACACGCCTGACCACCAACCCATTGACGCCAGCCAGATGGCGGCCACCAACGCCAAGAGCGCAACAGGCCCGGCGATCAGCCAGCTTTTCTTTTGGAACAACATGGGAACCTCTCGGCGTAAGTCTGAATGTTTTGCGGTGGTTGCCGGCGGATAATCTCGTGAGTTACGTGGCTTGATCGTTTCCGCCGGGCCGCTCAGGGGTATTCAACCTTTTGAATTGTTTGGCGAGTCGATCAACAACGCGGTCAGGACTCTTGCTCGTCTGGCCAGTGCTCAGCGGTGAACTCCCCCCCAACAACTTTCCGGGGGCGTCGTCAGGTGAATTGGATTCGATGGCTTTTCGCAGCAACTTCAATTCGGTGTGCCACTCGGCACGCTCTTCGGCAAGTTGATCCTTGTATCGCGTCGCTCGGGTGCGTGATTCCTCAAGCTCTTGACGCAGCTCGTTCACTTCTTGTTCAAGTTCACCCAGGTGCTCATTGGAGTCGCGCGTGCCGTACTCTGCCTTGGTGAGTTCTGCTTGCTGCTGGGCCACCGTCTTCTTGGCACTGTCCAACTCCGCACGAGAGCGTTCGAGTTCGGCTTGTGCCGTTTCTAGCTCGCCCAACTTGGACTCGAACTGTTCCGCATACGCTCTCAACTGTTGGAGTTCGGACTCACACTGCTCTTTTTGGCCAGCTAGCTGGTTGTTCTCATCGCCAAGTTGTTGCAAGCGTTCTTCTGCTTCATCAACAATCTCATTGTGGGCCGTTTCCAGCTCCTGGAGTTGCTGCTCAAGCTCGGCGACCCGCTGGTTGGCAGCTTGTGTGGATTGCTGAATGCTGGCGAGTTCTTCTTGCCTCTGCTCGGATTTTTGCTGCAATTGACCAACGTCAACTTGATAGCTCTCCAGGCGGTCGATAATTCCGTCCAACTCGGCCTGCTGCTCGATAGCAAAGTTCTCGAAATCGGCGGCGCACTGCGACCACTGCGACAACAGGTCGCTGATTTCGCCCCAACCATCGATTTCCTTAAGCTGTTCCACAATCCTTCCATCCATAAACACTTCCCGCCACGACAATTGGGCGAGAGGAAGTGCCTTCCTTTCCCAGCGCCAAGCGTGCTGAGTCAACCAGCAGGAGTCACCGTATCTGTCTTTGCCGTACCGCTCTGGTCCACCTTGAGAACACTAGGTCAGAACCGGACGGGGAGCAAACTGACGGATATGACGCGTATTCATTCGCTGTTTGCGCGAAGGGGAATCGACCAATCGCAACGATCTTTCCGCGCGCCAAGGGTCTGCTGTGGCTGTTGCCAACTCACAATTCGGCATACGATCAACAAGGGCGGCTTAAGCCCAAAGCGGCACACGGCACGGCAGAATCGGATCAAGATGGACAATCGGCATTTTCGCCAGGCGCAGTTTCTCAGCGTCAAGCAGCGCGATGAAGCGGAACGCTTGTTCTCAGCGGCGATCGATTGTGCGCCTCGCGGCGTGGAAACGGTCGATCTGAACGTTGCGCTCGGCCGGGTTCTGGCGAAGGAAGTTTTCGCCCCGATCGATGTCCCTGGCTTTGATCGATCAAATGTTGACGGTTATGCGTTGCAATCGGTTCAAACGGCCGGTGCGCGCGAAGATGCTCCGCGCCAGTTGCGGATCCAGCCTGGCATCATTGAACCCGGACAAGTCAGCGAAACACCGTTGGCTGACGGTCATGCTTCGGCGATTGCCACGGGTGCTGTCGTTCCGCGGGGAGCGGACGCGGTCATCATGGTCGAACACACGGAAGTGCTTGACGGTGAACTAAGCGTGCTGCGTTCCGTCCCGCCAGGAAATGCAATCGCGTTTGCCGGGTCGGACATCGCTTTGGGAGAAGTGGTACTGCGCGCGAACGTTGTGCTGACGAGTCGCGAGACTGGGGTGCTGGCCGCTCTTGGGCTGGAAGAAGTCAGCGTGTTCAAGCGGCCAAAAGTAGCCGTGATTTCAACCGGCAATGAATTGATTGAGCCGGGCGAAGACTACAAGGCTGGCAAAATCTATGACTCGAATTCGCGAATCCTTGCCGACGCAATTCGCGAATCTGGCGGCGAGCCTCACGAGTTCGGTATCTCGGAAGATGATGCGGACGGTTTGAGCAAGATCATTCGCCAGGCATTGGCCGAAACGGATATCGTGGTGCTGTCAGGCGGCACCAGCAAAGGAAGCGGCGACCTTTCCTATCGTGTGGTCAGCGAGTTAACCTCGCCAGGAATCATCGCGCACGGGGTCGCGCTCAAGCCCGGCAAGCCGATTTGCCTTGCAGCGCACGAGAGAAAGCCTGTTGTTATCTTGCCGGGATTTCCAACGTCGGCGATCTTCACGTTTCATGAGTTCGTTGCGCCGGTCATTCGCGCGATGGCGGGACGACTGCCGGATTCGCCATCGAGCGTTACCGCTACACTGCCTGTCCGCGTCAATTCGGAGGTTGGGCGCACGGAGTATTTACTCGTAGGACTTGTTCAAGCGACAGGGCCTGCTTCGAACTCGGCCGAACATGTTGCCTTTCCGCTGGGCAAGGGTTCTGGCTCTGTCACGAGCTTCAGTCATGCCGATGGCTTCATCAAGATCGACCACGACAAAGAGATCTTGGAGCAGGGTGAGCAAGTTCGCGTCCAATTGATTGGCAACAATCTGCAGACCGCGCAACTGGTTGTTGTGGGCAGTCATTGTCCCGGTTTGGATCGCCTGCTCTCGCACCTGCAGACTGATGGTTTTCGCACGAAGTTTCTCGCTGTTGGAAGTTCCGCAGGGCTACAAGCAGTAGAACGCGGCGAGTGCGATCTGGCGGGAATCCACCTGCTGGACCCGGTGACCGGCAAATACAACGTTCCATTCGCGACGCCAAGCCTGGAATTCCTCCGCGGCTATGCGAGAGAGCAAGGTGTTGTATTCCGCAAGCAGGAGCCACACTTTGAGGGCAAGTCAGGCGAAGAATTGATTGAAATGTGCGCGCGGGAAACTGAGCTGCGTGCGGATGCAAACATTCGCATGGTAAACCGCAATGCTGGCAGCGGGACACGAATGCTCATCGATCAACATCTCAAAGGCGCTCAGCCAGCGGGATATTCCGTCCAGGTCACCAGCCATAATGCCGTTGCCGCTGCTGTCGCGCAACGCCGAGCGGATTGGGGAGTTGCCATTCGAGCGGTTGCGGAAGCATACGATCTTGCTTTTGCGCCCTTGGGATGGGAACAGTTTGACTTCATTGTGCCCAAGAGCCGCGTCGACAATCCGGCCATCGCGCGATTGCAGGAGTTGCTGCAAGATGACAACATTCGCGCAGAACTAATGGCACTAGGCTTCGCGTTCGATCAGAATTAAGTTTGCCTCTCCGTTTTTCGCACGACTTGTTTTCCACGACGCGGCCGAGACATTGCAATGTCAATGTTCAGTTTTCTGACGATGACCTCCGGCGATCGGGTAGGTGCGAACTTTCTGTTAGATCGAGAGGTTGAGAACCGAGTTGGCCGTGATGCGGGCAATCAGATCGTCTTGACGGATCCGCTCTCCAGCCGCGTCCATTGTGTACTGAGGGCACATGCAGGCGGTTGGAGGGTACTCGACCAAAGCCGCAACGGCACATATGTCAATGATCAGAAGATCGATGACGCGACGCTGGGCGAGGGTCATCGCCTGCGAATTGGCAGCACGGAGTTCACTTTTCACCAAAGCGAATTGCGCCCAACAACGCTGGACAAGCTGGAAGCTCTAACGCCGGATGATGACGATTTCGATTTCGCCATCGCACCGCCGTCCTTGTCATCGGCTTCGCTAGAACTCCCCTCCGAAATCGAGACCCACCAATCCGATGCGGATTTGCCAAAGCTGTATCAACTCAGCCTGGCTTTGATTCAAGTGCGAGAATCGCAAACCGTCATTCGTTGTGCATTGGAGACACTGCAACAACGGTCAAAAGCGACCTTCGCCGGCTATCTCGGCATGAGCGATTCCGGCGAATTGCTGCCACGTCAGACATACCCGGAAATGACTGAGGTGAATTCCGGAGGGCTAAGCAACGCGCTCACCGCAACCGTGGTGAATGACCGCCGAGCCGTCTGGCTGACAGGCCAGCAATTTGAGGAACGTCCGGCGTCTGAGAGCCTGGCGTTGTACTCGGACGCCATCTGTGTGCCGCTCTTGGACAATGACGATGTGATCGGCGCGCTGCACTTATACAAGAGCCGCGGACGCTTCAAAAGCGACGATCTTTCCTTTGCGAATTCTGTTGGGCAGTTGGTATCCGCCGCACTTGCCAGAACGCTTCAAGAGGAACGACTCGACTACGACTTGCGACGCATCAAAGCCCAAAGTGGCGCGCTGGATGAGATCATTGGCGAGTGCCCTGCAATCCGCGAATTGAAGGACAAGATTTCGAAGGTGGCAGCGGCGACTGGTTGTGCACTGATTCGCGGTGAAAGTGGCGTCGGCAAAGAGTTGGTCGCCAGGGCGTTGCATCGTGCGGGGCCGCGTCGGGGCCGGCCAATGCTCTCGGTCAATTGTGCCGCCATTCCCGAGAGTTTGTTGGAAAGCCATTTGTTTGGGCATTCCGCTGGCGCGTTCACAGGTGCGGAACAGGATCGCGCCGGTTTGTTCGAGCAAGCCGACATGGGCACACTCTTCCTCGATGAGATTGGCGAGTTGCAACCCGAGGGACAAGCGAAACTTCTGCGGGTGCTGGAAGGCCACCCGTTTCAACCCGTTGGTGGCGGCAAAGACATTCAAGTCGACGTCCGGATTATTGCAGCCACAAATCAACCATTGGAAACTCAAGTCCGCGACAAGAACTTCCGTGAGGATCTGTTCTATCGCCTAGCAGTGTTTGAGCTGAACGTTCCGCCTTTGCGCGAACGCGGCGACGACCTCGACTTGCTCATCGATCACTTCCTCACACATTTTCGCGCCCAGCACGGCCGGCCGAAACTCGAAGTCACGCAGACAGCCCGCAAGAAACTGAAGAACTACAGCTGGCCCGGCAACATCCGCCAACTGCGGAACGTGATTGATAGCGCTGTTGTCCTGACTTCCGGAGAAAAGATCTCGCCCGAAGACTTGCCACTGCGCGATGTCGAGACCGACGCTTGGGATTCGCTGCGAATCTCCGAATGGGAGAAGCGGCTGATTGTGGAAGCACTGCGAAGATGCGGCGGCAGCGTTCAAGAGGCAGCGGAACTCTTGGGCATTGGTCGAGCGACGCTCTATCGCAAGATTGAGGAATACGGCATTCCCAGACAGTAGGGCATGGCGAAGTGCAACTCGCTGTATGAGAAAACCGAAGGCCAGGGAGATCCTGACTTTCGGTTTGATTCTGACGTCCGACGACGGAGATCGCGTCTATTCAATTGTGAACAGCGTCAGATTCTCATCGTCTTTGATGAAGATGCGATTGCCAGCGATGATTGGGTAGGCATAGGTCTGCCCTTCCGAGACCTGGAAGCGGGCGATCTCTTCAAACTCCGCAGTGGGTTTGTAAACCAGCAGTTCAGAGTTGGGAGTGATGGCAAAGAGAACGTCGCCTGCATCGACGATGTTGCCGTAACCTCGGCGGCCACGGAAGTCCTCGTTCCACATGGTCTCGCCGGATTCCGCATTGATGCAGAACAGGCTGTCGCGCGAAGTCAGGCCGAACACAAGCTCGCCCTTCACGATGGGTGAGTTGTACATCGCCGAGTTGTCCTCGTTGTGCCACAACTCGGTCGCGGTCAGGTCACCACCTTCCATGCTCAGTTTCATTGCGGTTGTGCCGCGATTGGAACCGGAGAACAACAGCATCTGACCGTTTTGCGTTGGTGTTGATGCGTTGTATCCACGCCCTGTGACCTCGTAGTCCATTTCCCAAATGACTTCGCCATCGGCGACATTGAGGGCGAGAATCTTCGAGGCGGTCTCAGCGAGCAGCACTTTGCCGGCTTCCATCTCAAACAAAATGGGCGAAGCGTAGGCCGTGCCATCTCCGTCCCAACTCCATTGGACTTCGCCGGAGTCAAGATTGTAAGCGACGATAGAGCCTTCTCGCTCTCCACCCAATTGGCAAATGCAGAGGTCATTCACAATGATCGGCGAGCTGGAGGTGTAGAACCGGGGGAACTCGCCCACTTCTTCATGCCGCCAAAGCACGGATCCATCTTCCGCATTCAAGCACGAGACCGTGCCGCGGACGCCAAAGTTGCAAACCTTGCCATTGACGACCGCCGGAGAACTTCGCGGACCAGCGAAACCGCGGGCCGGACCGTCAGCGCCGCCCACCGAATAAGCATCGCGCCAAATCTCTTCTCCAGTCTTTGCATCCAGGCACAAAGTGACTTCATCGTCACCTTGCCGTGCGAACACATACATGCGGTCGCCAACAAGCGCGGGAGTGGAGACGCCATCGCCCACGTTGACTTGCCAAACTTGCGTCAACTCTTCCGGCCAGGTTGCCGGTGGCGTAAAGCCATCCACCTTGGCGTCCCGGTTTTGTCCTCGCCATTGAGGCCAATCCTGAGCAACGGCCAGCTTTGGGCTCACAAGAGCGCCAAACGCCAAAACACAAAGCCATATCAATGCGCGTTTCATTGACTTTCCTTTCAAAAAGAACCGCCGAGGCAATGAAGCCGGCCAGTGGCACAAACTGTGCCACATAACCGGAGGGCCAAGTTCCGAGCGGCGGTGAGTGGGCGCACGGAAAAGGCCGATGGATCGCCCAGCATTGTAGCTCATTTCGCGCCCAGCGAAACAACTCGCTCGCGACTTCGATCTGCCCAGGGAATTGAGGATTCTGAACGTCACCGTCTAATTAAAAACAGGCGCGCGGGAGAATCCCACGCGCCTGTTGGCGATCGCACAAAAAAACGGATTGTTATTCAACGTTCAAGTCGGCAATGTACTCGTTGAGCCCTTGTTGCTTTTCAGCAATTTGACTCTGCAAACCGGCAATCTCGCCGCGCAGGTTTTCAATGCGAGTTTCCTGGTCATTGAACTTCTGCACGTAACGGCGATACAACTCGCTATTCTGAGCAAGCTGCTGCATGTTTTGCCGAATTCGGCTTTGCTCTGTTGAGATTTCGTTGATGGCAGTCTGTTTCTGTTGCATCAACGCGGTCAACTCATTGATGTCGCGCTTGCGATTCATCACCTCTTCCAGCGCCGCTTTGACATCGTCACTGACAACTTCCGCACGCAGGTAGATTCCAATGAAGTTATCATTGGTGTTATTCATGGAAACCTGCTGCGTTGCAATCCGCTCCTCTTGTACTTTCAGTTCGGCCGGAACGCCAGGGCTGGCCTGAACCGCAAAGCGGTACATATCGCGAGTGGTCTCTTCCGCCTCTTTTGGCGCGACCAAATCCCAATTGCCGTCCTTGTTGTATTCAATCAGGACTTTCTTCTCGCGGTTGCCAGTGTTCTTGACCGTGTAGTCAGCTTCGCGCTGATACTTGTATGTGGTGTAGATCACGCCATTGACAATCTTGACGGCCGTCATCGATTGCGGTTGGCCTTCACTTTCCACGGCGACTTCCGTGTCCAAATCCAAAGCGTAGGACAGCAAACGCTTGGCTCCCGGCGCAAGATTGGGGATTTGAGCGTCGCCGGCATAGGCGTCGTCATCAAACACCGTCACAGGCCCTGCCATTAGGTGATACTCTGTTCCGTTGGAGAGCCACAATCCGTTGAGCGGATGTTTTGGCTGAACGGACGGGTTGTAGATAGAAACCTTCTGCATGCTCACTGTGCCATCCACGATCGGCAACATGGCCGATTGCCGACGCGGCAAAGTCACCGGCGAGGCAATCTCGTATTGGAAGAGTTCGCCAACATCGGACGCCTGAGCGACGGATTCCACTCCAGCGGCCGGATTGAACGCAGGTTCCGGAGCGGCGAAGTTCGCGCCATCTCCACCGCCTCCACCGCCAAGGCCGCCTCGCGCGCGACCACGTGCGTCACGTCCACCCAACGCTCGAAATGCGTCGTTTACTCCGGTATCTTTCTCAGCATTCGCATCAGCGTTTCGACCAAGAACCTCTGCCAGGCGGGCGAATTCCTCCTGGCGGCGTGACAGGTCCTGGTCATAGTTTTGCGGTCGCAAGGACGCAAAGAGTTCCGGCTCCACAATTGGCCGCGGCAAGTACAACGGCTGATACAAGTCCATCAGGAACGAAATCGGGCGACCGCTAACAAGCGTCAGGTTCACGTCGTTCCAATCCTCTTCGGTTGTGTTCTCGACAATCGCCCAACCTTGCAGATACGCGGCGTTGTCATCCTGCAAGACCAACCGATAGCTTGTCTTCCAGATGGGAGCTTCCTGGATATAGCCAACCTTGACACGACGTGTGCCGGCACCTGTGAACCGCAGAGTGACTGTCTTCTTGTCCACGTCGTGGCCAGTTGCCAGGATCGCCAAAGCTTGGCGCAACTCAGCATTGAGTTCCGCATCCAGAAGCTTGATGCTGCCGATGGACTCCAGCGGAATGCTCTTCAAGCCATCGTCTGTGAGCAGGTTAAGAAACTCTCGCTCCAGGACTTCATCGCCGACGGCCGACTTGCGATTCTCAATTCCCAGGATCGTGCCGTCGATTTCCTCCGGTGCCGTGATGCTTACTCCTTCACCACGAATTTGCGCCAACAATTGCCCAAGCGAAGGGTTATCGGTCAGATCAATCGCGAACGTCTTCAGCGTCTTTGTGATGGGATCTTTGGAGCCAAAGTTGATTGTGGAAATCTTCCCGCCGTCACTGTCTTGTAGGACCATGCTCTTCAGCAAGTCATTGATGTCCTCAACGTTGAACCGCAAGTCAACTTGCGTATTGCCTTCAACTTCGCCGCCGCGATCAAAATAGGCCACGCCGGAGTTGAACATCACAATGCGATTGAGCGGAATAGCGTCCGAAGCGGACTCCGCATCCTGATTGGCGGTTTGTTCTGCCGTAAGCGGGCCGAACGGATACGTCTCTTTGGCTTGTGCAGACAACTGGCCCAAACCCATCGCCAGACCCAAGGCCAGGGCGTATCGAGAAACGGAGTTCAGATGAGGCCGCGCGAATGCGCCACGGCAATTGGACCAATTGTTTTTGAACATGAGATGGCTCGCTTGCGGGAAAGGGACTTATCGTTCGCCAGGGAACTTTAGTGTCTTGGATTGTGGCGGCGTTGGATTTTTTCGCGGCGTTGTACCGAACGCGGGATTGCGTTCAGGAACTCGCCGTTCCACTCAAGCCAGTTGGCTTTCCAGGATTGTAGCACTTGGAGAATTGTTGTTGCTCAAATCACTGTGACGAGATCGCACAGTTGGCGCAAACTGGCTGTGTTCGTCGCTTTGTGACGTTCCAGGCAGATCAGAAGTTCCCAATTATCTCGCCGGAATGGCCGGAAGTTGGCTGACCGCAGCAACCGCTGAAATTCAGCATGGAACGCGGGTTGCGTTGAGTGCAAGAGTTACTTTGCGCGTCAAAAGTTTCTTGGGCGTCAAAAACCAGGCTTTCGCGATGCCAGAACGATGCGAATGCGTAGAATGGGAAATCAGCAACCGCGATTTCCGCGAATGGAGGATTTACATGTTGCTCAAGTACAAGGCCCTGGCGTTTTGTGTGACGTTGATTTTGACGCTGACAGCTATTTCCGAGACTGCGCATGGACAGCCCGGAAATGCCAATTCCCAAGGGCAAGTTGAGGAGTTGCCGCCACCCGCCGGTGTTCAAGCAACGCCCCAGCCGCAAACCACACCGCAGACGACGACACCTCAATCGACACCGCGCATGGGCGTGACGCTGGGGCCATCCACAGGCAGTGGTGTGCTGATCACGGACGTTGTTCCCGGCAGCCCTGCCTATAACTCGGGATTGCGCCGCGGTGACTACATCATCAGTGTCGGCGATACAAAAGTCTCAAATCCCAACAGCGTAGCGGCGGTCGTCGCGCAGGCCGTGCAGAATGACCGAGTTGCCTTGGTAATCTGGCGCGATGCTCGCGCTCAAAACTGGGTGGTGGATCTGCGCAACACAGGTCCTGTCGCCGGCGTGCAAACACCGCAACCTCGGCAGACCACCAACACGTATGCAAACAATCGGTATTACCAGAATCAGTCGCGGTATGGCTCCCAATACCGCACGGACCCCTTCGGCTACTATGGACGAGGTCCCCGCGACTACTACGCCGCACCCGGCAGGCGACGAGCCATCAATGGCCTCTACGGGGCGTTGCCGTACTACTACGGCAACGGAATCTATCTCAATGGAGGAGGTCGCGGTGGCGTCCGCGGTGGCATCCGCATTGGCGGATTTGGGTTTAGCTGGTAACCAGGGTGACGGACCCACGGAACATTGATTATTCCGTGGGCTTGGACGGTAAATGCTCGCATTGAGCGGCGATCGCTCACAGGCTCGCTCGATTCCAAGAGATCAGATCCCACAGCTCGTCTTAGACTTTCTCGTTGGCGTCAAAGCACTTGCGCAATTTGTGCGCTGGCTTTCCGACAATCGCTGCTGAACTGGCATGCTGATTGCAACTTGCAGTTTCTGAACTTGCTGGCGGAAGAACGTGAGAACCAACTCGCGGCGCAAAGGCCTCGGTGGCTTTTGTGTTTGAACCGCCAGCGCGAAACGACGCGACACAACGGTTGACAAGTTCAATGTCATGTCGCTCCCAATCGCAAAGGAGCAAACAATGAAAAAGACACTCCATTTCGTGGCAATTGCTACGGCATTCTCGTGCTTCAGTTCGTCCGCATTCGCTCAGGATCCGCCAGTAGTCGATCCGCAGGATGCCGCGCGAAGCGTTCAAGACACAAGTCAAGCTCCGTCGTTGGACGGCCTGCCGCCCTCGCTGCAAGTTGACCCCAACGCAATAACGCCAAATGCGGATCGTCCGGAGATGGGCGTCATGTTGGGACAATCAGCAGGGGCTGGGGTGTTAATCACAGATGTTCGTCCGGGCGGCGCTGCGTACAACGCCGGCTTGCGTCGCGGAGACTACATCTTGAAAGTGGGCGAACAGCAAGTCTCTGATCCCGACACTGTCGCTGACATCCTCGCGCAGGAAGTCGCCGATGATCGCGTTTCTTTGGTAATCTGGCGCGATGCCCGCCGCCAAGACTGGACGGTTGATTTTCGCAACACCGGACCCGTGACAGAAATGCGAGCCGACGATCGCGCCCGTCAAAATAACGCCTACTATGGCCAATACGATCGCCGTTACGATACTCGTCGGCGATATTACGATTCCGACTACTACCGCCGAGATCGTTATTACTCCGACCCTTACTATCGGTTTGGGTACTATAACGACCCTTACTACGGTGGTTACAGCAGTCGATATTATAACAATCGATATTCGACTGGGTATCGCGGAATTAACAATGCCTATCCGTACTATGGAAACGGAATCTATTTTAACGGTCGCGGAGGCGGACTTCGCATCGGTGGCTTTGGCATCGATTGGTAGTTGCAGCCGATAGCCCCGGTTGTTCTTGAGAATCCAACAGGTCGCTCAACTCGAGCGACCTGTTTCTTTGCGCGCACAAAAACAACGCCGACCGCAAAGTCGGCGTTGTTCGTTTCTTGATACCAGATATGTGGCCTAGCGGAGCACTTCGCCTTGCGGCAGATCATCGCGCTGGCCAATCCCCGGCGGGATGATTTCGGCGGAGCGGGCACGCAAAGCGGCTGCTTCGTTAGAAAGCTTAAATTCCGGGCCCGGCGGATAGTATTGGACGTCGTCAAACTGATAGTAAGGGCTCGGCAACGTTTGACCGCCAATCTCAACCTGGCAGCCAGTCGCAAAGCCTGCAACCGTCAAAGCGGCGGCGCACAGCAACGCATGGGTACGTCCTTTGGATGTCTTCATCGTTCCCTCGCTATGTTCGTTCGCTCGCCGGCGCGCTAGCCAAGCGATGCCCAGGACGGTCCGGTCATTCAACCGCCACAGACAGGATGTTCGTTAGCATCGTTATCGTCCAACAAACCGGCCGACTTTCGGCAAATGAGAAAAACACGCGACCTGCGCCGGAATCGTCCAATTCCCCCGCGAAACTGGCACTTGATACGCCCGCAATGCCAGCGGACTCACCCGATTCCTCAAACTTGTTTTGCTAGCTTCGCGCGAAACGCTATCGTGGTAGAAGGCCACTGTGTTGCGTTGCGCGCCATCTAAAGGCAAAAGCAGCATTCGGGGCCGGGGATACCTTTCCTGGAACAAGCGCCTGGAAAGAAACGGGGGATGCGTTGGTTCAATCGCTGGCGTTGTTGTGGGGGCATTTAACTCCCAAACGCACCGGCGATCCGAGCCCTTTCCCGTTTCGCGGCCACTGGCCGCACCATCGTGAACTGAAGGACAGTTCGCGCCTTCCTTTTGAGGCCAGATATGCAACTAAAGCTTCGAGCCGTTTCGCCGCGCCTCTTTGCCGTGATCGCATTTGTCGCCGTGATCACACCGCTGACCGCTAATGTGGCAAGCGGCCAAAAACGGCAAGATCGTCTGCCCAGCAACCGCGATCCAATCCCCACGCCGGAGTATTGGGGAACGTTCATGAAATTGGATCAGGGCGAACTCAGTCAAGCGCTAGACCTCGCCCAAAGGGGCTTGCGCCAAGCACCGCGCGGGGCCAATGGGCGTTTTATCGATGCCATTTGTTATCACGTCAGCATAGGCGAAAGCTTCTACAAGCAAGGCCAATACTCTGAAGCGCTTGTCCAGTATCAAAACGCGCTTCTGCAGTTCCTGTTGTGGCCGGAATGGGCGCTGAAAGTGGATTGGCCCATTCAAGGACAAATCCGCCCTCACAGGCCGGTCAAGATCGCTTGGGGGCAAACAACGCGCCAGAACGTGCAATACGCCGACTTGGGCGAAAACCAGATGATGAATCGGGGCGGGCTTATTCCCATCCCAGGTGGCGCGGCGCTCAACAACGCGCGGAAATTCCCCATCAATGCGATTGAAATCGTTCGAGCGACTGCCGTCGCGATGCAACGCTATCGAGAACTGATGGGACCAACCTGCCAGCATGAGTTGCTCGTTAGCAAGTTGGACACGGCGCTTGCGTCGGCCTTTCCTCCCAATCACTACTCACAATGTTTCGGCGACGTCCTCCGTGGTCTGGTCGCCCGTATGCGGGGCGATGAGGGACAAGCTGAAGGCCTATTCAAGCGCGGCATGTTGCTCGGCGGCGTCTTTGATCATCCGTTGACGCCCATTGCCCTCTACGAGTTGGGCAGCATTTCCATGGACAGCGGTAACTTCGTCAAGGCAATCGAGGAATTCACCGAAGCGACATACACTCAGGCGTACTATCTCTATCCCGCCGGGCCAACCTTGATGGAGCGAGCGTTCCACAACGCCTACTTGTGCACGCAATTGTCTAACCGCAACGGCGATTATCCCGCGACTTCTGTCGTTGCTCAATTGGCACGACAGGAAGAGTGGTTTCACATCACCGCGACCATGAACTTGGACATGGCCGAAGCCGCGCTGGTTGCCGGTGATCTTCGCAATGCCCAACAGTTTCTTCGCGCGACGAGCGCGGCATTCGGTCGGCGGGACATGCAAAACGGCGTGATTGGCATTCGATTCAAACACTTGAGCGCCACATACGAATACGCCAACGGTAAGGTCGCCGCAGGCGATGCCTTGTTGGAAGATGCTTTCGATATGAAAGCTAACGGGGCTTCCAAATGGCTGTTGCATATGCAGATTGCGGACAATCGCATCACCCAAGGCCTGGAAAATGTTGGCGCGATCAAAGCGTTGCGACTTTACGAAACCGTGCTCCGCTCCCCTGCCCGCGCTGACTGGCTGGTGGATCCCATGGACACCATGACGGTACTCCGTACGCCGCATGACGACATCTATGAAAACTGGTTCGAGTTGGCAATCAAACGGCAAGACAATGACACGGCGTTGCGGATTGCCGATCTCGTCCGGCGGCACCGCTTCTTTCAAAACCTGCCCCTTGGCGGACGCTTGCTTGGCCTGCGCTGGCTGCTCGATGGTCCTCAAGACCGATTGAACAATGAAGAAGCATTGATGCGCCGCGATTTGCTCGCGGAATACCCGGACTTCGCAACCTATGGCGAGCAAGCGGCCGCCCTGCAGAAAGATCTCCGCGAGATCCCCTGGGCAGTGGCCGATCCTGAGTTGCAGCAAAAGCAAATCGAGTTGCTCGAAAAACTCGCCGTGGCCAGCCAAACGCGCGAGGCCATCCTTCGTCAAATGGCAGTTCGCCGCGAGGTTGGTTCACTCTCCTTCCCGCCACTTCGCGGTACTATCGAAGTTCGACAAGAACTCAAGGAAGGGCAGCTGGCGCTGATCTTCTTCAAAACCAGTCGGAGTATGCACGTTTTCCAAATCGGACGATCCGCTGGAAAAGAAATCTACGTTAGTTGGCGGATTGAAGCCGCGGCAATAAAAAGAGCAATGCGCCCCACAAAGACCATGCTGCGAGAGTTGGGGAACTTTGCCGCGAATCGACAAATGAGAGCCGACGACCTGGCGAGTACAGAGTGGCGAGAAACGGCCGGAGAACTCAGCGATGCGATATTTGGCACGCAGACAATTCCCGAAGGCACAAATGAACTCATCGTCGTTCCGGATGGAATGTTTTGGTACGTTCCCTTCGAGGCACTTCAACTGTCCGCTGCCGGCGGACAAAAAGAATCAATCATTTCTCGCATGCGAGTGCGTTACGCGCCGACGATGGCTTTGATCTTGCCCGAAGGTGATCGTAAGCTTCCCCTTCCCAACACGGCCATTGCAACCGGCAAGATGGCCCTGCCGGAACCGCCAGAGTTGATCACCGAGGCCGCTCAAGCAATCGCCGCGGACGTGCCGGGGGCGGCAGCCATCCCGGATGAGTTGCCTGCGTCCTCGGCCATTTATGGCACTTTGTTCGATCGTCTCGTTATTCTGGACGAAATCCAAGACAGCACCACGCATCCGTTTGGGTGGTCGCCCTTGTCGGTAGAGAAGGCTGGCCGCGCGTCAATTACTTTGGCGGATTGGTTTGCGCTTCCCTTTGATGCGCCTCGTGAAATAATCATGCCTGGCTATCACACCATGGCCGAGGACGGACTCAAGACGCAGAACGAAGCCACGACGGGAAGCGAAATGTTTCTCAGCGTCATGGGCATGATGTCCTGCGGTACCAGGACAATCTTGCTCAGCCGATGGCGCACCGGCGGCCAAACTTGCTATGACCTGGTGCGGGAATTCGTCCGCGAACTCGACACGATGACGGCGGCCGAAGCCTGGCAACGCTGCGTTTTCCTTTCGCTGGAGCTTCCGCTCGATCCGGCCAAAGAAGCCCGCGTGAACCTCGCCCGCAACAATCAGCCGTTCAAAGCAAGTCACCCCTTCTTTTGGGCTGGCTATATGTTGTTTGACTCAGGTCTTCCCCCGGCGGACAAAGACGGTGACGCTCTCCCGGGCAACGTGGGCGCGGACCCGGCGGCCGCTGGGCAACGCGGCGGCATTCAAGGAGCAGGCTTTGGTGGCGGGAACTAGTATCGATCTACGAAAATACCCCAGCGTGTGAAAGGAGCACGCCGGGGTACACGGAGACGATCACCACAATGTAACGACCCCACATTGTGGGGCACCATAAGCAAGACCTAGAATTCGGCGGCGCAAAGCCGCTATTGTAAGGTTCGGTCGTCCGGCGTTTTGCCCACGTTAAGTTCCGCTGAAGTGCAAGCGACGCTGGCTGCGACTAAACGGATTCTGGCATGGTGCGTTGGCTACGGGTCCGCCATTTCGCGGCGTTGTCGTTAAGCAGCCGGGAATCCGAACATCGCACGTCAAACAGGAATGGGGCATCGGTGTCAAACACCATCAGCCGATTGAGACCGATGCTTGCCCGCATGTGCTCGCCGAGGTCGCCCGGACGCCGTGCCGCGAGCGTGGCCGCAGCTTGAAACTCCTGCTGCAAGAAAGCACTGAACTCTTCAAGGTTGTCGCTGTGGAGAAAGAGCATCCGTTTGGCAACCATAGCGTTCCGATCCGGGGAGGTTCGAGCGTCCGTAAGCTCACCCGTTTTGCCGCATGCGATGCCGCATAGCAAGGAATTTCTCGGCGAACCACGATTTGGGCAGACTCAAAGTCCGCAAGATGCGTATCGATGCCCTAAACAGCAAAAAAACAGGGCAACAAAATTGGGCAACACCCAAATTAGGACAACTTGGTGGGACTGCGGCGGCGTAACGCTCCCCGTTCACAATGCGGATGCGCTAGGAATCGATGGAAAGTCCAGGGTATCTTCGCACCAAACCGTCTTTGGAAATGAGCGCGAAGTCCGTGCTCTTTGGAACGGAGAGCAGGCTGACCGCAGGCCCTGGGAAGTCCGTTTGGAACTCGCCGCGAAAATTGAATTCGCCGGACCTCATATCGTAAAAGGCCCCCGTTCCATCCAACGCCGAGACCACGACGAGTTGTCCAACGGGGTTCAAAACAGCCAAGGGTTGGCGTAGTTCGTCACTGAAACGTTCTTCTGGCCCGCGCTGTGAATCCGGCCAAAACACAAACCCTCCCTCCTCCAGCAGCACAACCACACGCGCTCGCGTCATTGGGAGGGATGTTACCAGCTTGCGGATATTGCTCGCGAAAACAGAGTGAGTTGTCAACGTAGCATCGGTGGCATTCCACGCCATCAAGTGGGTGCCAATGCCGAAATAGACCATGTGATTCTTGACGGCCATCGGCAGAGGCAGTTGCAGGGAATGATGCTCGTCCTCTTCCAAATGTGCAATGACATCAACGGGGATTTCAACCGCGTGCGTCGACTGTTGCTGTCCCTCAGGTCCCAGCGAAACCAGTGTGATCTGTGGTCCACCGTCGCGCAATTCTGCCAGCCAGACATCGCGACCGATATCGTTGGCTGCTCCGATCACGCGAGAGGACATTCCGCGCAAGGCCCCGCAAGTCAGTCGATAGCTGAAGTTGTCATTTGGTGGGAAGTCTGATTGCTGCCATGTGCTTTGGCTGCCAATCTCGTGGAAGAGCAGGCGGTCCGGGGGAAAGGGCCCGGCGAACAGCGGCACCGAGTCTTCCGTGCTGACGTCCTTGCTCAAAGTGATTTCGCTTAGTGAATCTCCATTCCATGCAAATTGAGTTGCCGAATATGACCACAGCTCGTTGCCGGCATATCGTCGCACAGCGGCCGCGAGAATGTTGCGAACAGAAATCGCCGCGGCAATCTCTTCCGAACTACGTGCAATCTTGAATTCAGCCGAATGTTCCAATTGCTGTTTCGGGCCGTGACGACGTGGTTGCGGCCGGACAACCGCTGGTGGCGGCGCAATCCCAAGAAAGTGTCGCGTATCGCGCGGCAACAACAAATCCTCCGGCGCTAATTGCTCAAGGGCGCTCAAGAACTCCCGCTGTTCGTGACGGCTGGACGACTTGAGGTTCTTGCCGATCAACACCCTTGCACAATCGGAAGCAGACGGCCGCAAAGAAAGCTCTGGATAACTATTCGCCAGTCGCGTCAAAGCATTCACGGCAAGCGAAGTGTTCTTGGCCGCAACCGGCTGTTCGCGAAAGCGCTCGATCCAGCCGGCCGTTTGATCATGCCAGCCTTCGCGCGCCAGCAACTCAAACAATTCACGCAAACATGCCTCGCGCTGAGCAGAGTCCGGCCAGCCTTCGGCAAGAGTTGTTGCGGCTTCGTTTACCTCGCCAAGCCGCGTATCCAGCAACTTGGCCGCTTGAACAAAGTCCCCATGCGCGCGGCATTTCTCAACAGCCTTGCGGAAGTATGCCGCGGCGCGTTCTGTCTGTCCGATGCGATTGAGCAGGTCACCGGCTTTCGCATACTCGCTCAACTCGTCGAAAAGTTCCACGGCCTCGGAGTAAAGCCCTCCACGTTCCAGGCAGCGTGCCGCATCAAGCGGTCGTCGCAATCGGGAACGATACAACACGGCGGCCTCGCGGTAATGACCGCCCTCCTCAAGTGCGTTGGCAGCCCCGGTGTAGTCGCCCAGCAACTCCGCAAAGATATACGCCGCACGGCGATGCCGCCCCAACCGCATCTCACGATTGGCCAAGTCGCGATACTGAGTCCGCAACTTCTGTTGATAATCTGGCGGAATATTCCAGTGATCCGCAGGAGCGCCTCCGCCCAGGTTACTCAGACTGAAGTTGGTCGAGTCAGCGGTGAGGCTCGTCCCTGGCGCGGCTTGCCCGCGCGCGGCATCCCCACCCATACGAATCGCATACTTCAAGCCGCGATCGGGATCATTCTGTAACATATCCATTAACCGCAGTACTTCTCGATTCCGCGCGGCCTCCATCCGATCCGTGATCTTTTGCTTTTGCGCGGCGGCCCATTGCGCGAGTTTGCCCGGCTGTCTTGGTTTGGGCGAGCCGGCTCGACCCGAGCCCGAACGTGCGCCAGGTCCACGTTCCTTGGTCATAAACTCAGCAAACTTGCTCCAGGCGGAAGCCGCCGCCGCAGCAGCTGCCATTCCTCCGGCAGCCAATGCACCTCCAATTCCCGATCCCGGCTCCCGCGCACTCTTGGGCAGTTTCTTCAATGAATTCAGATCGCCTTTTTCGCCGATGCCGTCCTGCCCGCCACCAATGATCTCATCGACGGAGAGGCCAGGGTCGATGCCGTTGATTGCGACCAGTTGCGATGGAAACTCAAGCCCCGGCCGCGCGGCGTCCCAGGTTCGCTCGGTCGAAACATCCACCGCCAACAAGTCCGCTGGCGAACGTTCGGCGCCAGGCTCCCAGACAATGCGGCCGATGCCGGGATGCCACAGGTGGACGCGCTCGTCCGGAATCAAGTGGGCCCAATCTTCGGCAGTCACTGGCGGATCGCATACCGCGTTTACTGGCAAGTAGTGGCCTTTGCCTTCCAAGCCATACGGCACGCATTGGGGGCTGACGCCTTTGGGGGTGCTTGGCGGAATGGCCAGCACGCCGCCAGCCGACTGATCGCGAAACGACTGGGGAATAACAAACAGCTGAATCTGAGAATGGGGAACGTTCCAGCCGGCAATCTCTTCGAGCCATGCGCGCGGATCGCCACCGGGAATCATCCAGGCCGTGGCCTCGCGAACCCTCGCGTCGCTGAATCGAATTGTCAACTCGACCGTCTTCATTCCAAACCTGCAAGGAATGGTTCCAAACGCTCGCGCCAGATCAAGCCGTACGCCGCAGAGTTGGCCCGCTCTCGACCGGTGAAATACGCCGGGCCCCACACGCGCCCATCGTGGCTCCAGCCCGCCAATTCGCCATCGACCAACACGATGGTGCATTCCACAGACTGGTCCGCGGAACGTAGATGCAACAATCCTCTGGAATCCAGGAACGCTGCACTGCCGTTTGGCCACAAGGCCCGTTGCAGCTTGAAGCCAAACTGATGCCGCGTGTTGAAGTCGTGGAAGAACTGGCGAGCCCGAAGCTCTTCTCGCGGCTGTGACTTCAGCGCCCAATTGGCAACCAACTGTTCGCCGCGTCGGCCAACAAGCGTCAACTTGCCATTTTGATTGACACCGATTGCTTGAAATCGGTTACGGAATTGTTTGGGCGAAATCCGAGCTCGCGCGGCATCAATCACGCCGCTGTGAGAAACGCTAAGACGATCCGTATCGACAGTTCGGAGCGCATCAGACAATTCAACAAACCGTCCATCGTGGCTTGTCGATACCAGGCGGCAATACGAAGCCGGTCGTTCCGCCTTCTCCACACTTTGCACAGCCCCGGTATCCAGATGAACAAGTTGCAGTTCATCGCGCGCTAAAGCAATCGGGCCGTCAACGCCCATCTTTTCAAAGATCCCCAAATACCGCATGCCTTCCGTATCCGGCATTCGGTCGACTCGGAGTCGTCCATCGACATATGAAATTGCCGACCAGAAATCCGATCGTGTGTCGAGGATGAATCGTCCGTTGATTCGCCGAGGCATTGGTATTTCGATGGTCTCGCCAGGTTGCCCGCTGACAGAGATCTGCAATTTGCTTGGCTCATTTCCGTAAGCCAGGCGCAACAAGTAATTGGAAAAACTGGCGATTCCAATGATCTTGCCAGACGTTGCAATATCTTCGTTCGTCACAATCTCAACGCATTCCGCCGCCGTGGCTTGAGCGGATGCGAGTGCATGCACGTCCCTTACTCGCACAAGATACGCTTGACGTCCCGCGGCGATCGCACAAGCGAACGTATCATTGTCACACATCATGGGCAGCCATTGGATTTCCCCTTTGGGGATGGCATCAGAGAGTTGCAAGGCTCCGTGCTCACGATCCGTCCACAACATTAACCGCCCATCGGTCGACAGCGAAATCGTGATCTCTTCGCCCATGATGGCGATTCGCCCTTGGGTCGTCTCGTGCGAAAGCCGCAGCGGAAACGTCTGCTCGGCAAAGATTGCTGGCAGCGAGTCATCATGTGACCTCGTAATCGAATGCGCGCGTTGAGGTGTGGCGAACAGATCCTCAAGCTGGAATTTTGCTTGGCGAATCAACTTTTGCCCCTGCATGTTGAGCTGCAACAGTTCGAACCGGCCGTTGCGGTCAATCACGGCAACAAACGTCTCAGCCAGTTCTGACTCGCGCATGTTGCGCAAGAACTCCGCGTCCGAGTAAGCATCATCCGACGTTATCACCAACGGCTGCTGGACAATCTGCTCTTCATCCGCTTGCAGCGCTTCCGCGAATCGCTGCATGGCTCCGCCAGGATGAAGGTCAGTCGTCAAGACGCTCAAGTGTTCGATCAATCCCTCGCGAGTAGAGAGATCGACCGGTTGGATGTTGGAACCGTCCGCCCGAAAGAACAACGTGGGCGCAGCGCTGTCCGCCGTGGCGGCATAAGCCAAAGCGACCGCTGTGGAGAACACTCGGGGCAAACCCCAGGAACGAATGCCCGCGTCCAACAAGACCGTACGTCTGCACAGCGGGGCACTCGGAGGCGTATCGCGTCGCAGGTACAGCGCCTCGTTCGTGGCGATCCGCACGGCCAGCGTCAAATCATCGTACGCATGTTCAGAGACCAACAGTCGGTCCAGCGGACCGTGATTGGTGATGTCAGAAACTCCTCCAAGCGGCATCTCGTCGGGTTCTGATACGTGCCGCGGCAGCGTGGTTGCCACCATCAATCGCTTGGCCATTCGTGCCAGCGCGAACAGTTCCGCATCTTCTTCCAAGCTGGCGATCAAAGATCGAATTCGCTCGACAAATGGAAGCTCAACATCTTCTTCCACTGGAAGCGGAAGTTCCTCCAAACCGGTCTGCTCGTGGACCTCGACTTCCCCAGGCGTGAAATCCGTTAGGGCCTCCATTTGCAGAACACGCAACGCACGCAACAATCGCGCCGGACTTTCGCTCTTTTCGCCAACCTCGTAGACCGGATCAAAGATCTCTTCACTAACGCGGAACGCCAACTGATCGACAACCTGACCGCCGAGTTCGCGAGTTGAGCGGTCTTTCACTTTAGCCCCAAAGATCATCTCAGCGATGGAGACTTTGGCTGTCTGCGTTCGCCGCCGCAGGGCGTGCAACTCATGAACCTGATCCAAAGCCAAAAGAACTTTGGCTAAGAGTTTCAGCGCGATGTCAGACTCCGGCAAGTTCTCCAACACTCGCGATAGCGCCGTCTGAACGCGATCGTCTTCCTTCCAGTTCTCTCGCAGCGCGGCTAGCAGCAAGACCACAGCTTCAAACGGAGGCAGCCCTCGCGGAGCGAGCGCGCTCAGCACCGCGTGCACTTCATTACGAAACGCAATCGTGGAACCGTCAGCCCAGGCAAGCACGCCGCCGCCATCAGTCCAGGTCCAAAAGCCGCCGTGCGGCGGACGCAAGTATCCGCGCGGCGACGTGAAATGACCGCCGAATTGCGTCATTGGGTCCCCTCTAACAACTGCCGCGCGGCATGTCGGTTCGCAGAGACGAACGCATCTGCCGGTATCCGCTCACATGTTCCATCCGGTAACAAGAGAATGAGGTCTTTGCTTGCTGAACCAAACGCGGCCCTCAGTACAGAGGCATCAAGTGCCGGGCTCCACCGCCAACCTGCCGGGACGGCGATGCCTTCAACCTCCACAAAGGCAGTGCCGGGTATGGGCGGACTTGGGGCTCCACGCACAATAACGGGCCGGCGCTTCCGCCAATGCGATTCCCGTGCGTCCTCCGTGTTGGCAGGCATCTCACCCGTGGTCGCGGCTGCGAACGTTAACCTGCCAAGCCGCAAACCTGCAGCAACGCCAGCAAACTCTGCCCAGTCCGCCGCAGTCGTCAGCAACACATTGGTTTCCCGCGATTGCACATCGCGCACAAGTTCCAACCTCGCAGGCGGTGGAGCGGCGCCGGCCACTGCCGGATGGGAAAGTCGCAGCTGCAACCATTCATTAAGCGGTTGCCAATCGCCATCGGGCAGGTAAGCCTGCGGCACGCGCAAACCTGCCGGCACCAGTTGCCGGTTATCATCGGGCAAGACTGAATATCGCCGGCCGGGCAGGCTGAGGAGTTCCGTATTGTCGGTACCACCCAACTCTCCGCGCAGCCAAAGCGCACCGTCAGCCTCGCAAATTTGCCATCCCCGCCGATCCGCGCGCAACCTGGCCACCGCTGACAACGCATCCGGCTGCAAACAAATCACAACCGTGTTGTTGACCATTTGGCTCATGCATCCGCTCCCTGTAGCGAATGCCACATCTTTGAGACCTTAGTTTCCAGAAACTCGCGCTGTTGGGCATCAGGAATCCACTGGCAGCAAGAAGCGATCAACCGTAGCCGATCACCGAATGTGCCACGCTCGTCCTCTGTTACATCGCTGGCGGCAATCCGCTCGGCCAGAGCATCCAGGTCCCGGGCGAGTTCTTCCGCATCGGGCGAAGCGTTTTCTCGAGAGCGCGGATGAGCGACACTTTTCTCCGCGTCGTCGGCCTTCTCCAACTCGTCATTGACGATGGCGGCAATGATGGACTGCTGTTCCTCGGTATCCCAAATGTAGCGTAGCGGCCAAAGGTCGGTGCGATTCACTGCATGCCGTCCGCACAACAACGCACTGGCCGCGATAAGTCGTTGTAACTTGACCGCACGGCGATCCGACATCGCCACGCCGGCTTCGCGGATGCGACGGACCAGGTCGGGGTAGGATTCCCGCACAGCGCTAAAATCCGCAGCGCTTAATTGACCGTGCAACTGTCGAATCGAGTCCAGCGAAACCTTGGCTTGTTGCCCATTCCTGGCGATATCCAGCTTCCAGCCCGCATCCAACACCTCGTTCAAGCGATCGTCGCCAACATTCTCGCACCGCACGCGCAGCAAAAACCGGTCGAAAAGGGCCCCCAACGCTTCGTCTTCCGGAAGGCGATTACTGGCGCCCACCACCATCAAAGTCGGCAGCGCCCGCGTTTCCCGCCCGCGACGAAACACGCGCTCGTTGAGTACCAGCAGCAAGCTGTTGAGGATCGCACTATTGGCATTCAATAACTCATCCAGGAAGACAAAGTCCGCGTCAGGCAACATTCCTTCCGTGTTGGTGACCAGATCGCCTTCCCGCAATCGGCGAATATCAAATGGCCCGAAGATCTCATTGGGCTCAGTAAAGCGCGTAAGCAGATAATCAAACACGCGGCCGTCAATGCGTCGGCCAAGTTCCTGCACCAGCGCACTTTTAGCCGTGCCGGGCGGACCCAGCAAGAACAGGTTCTCGCGCGCCACAAGGCAAATGCCCAGCAGATCGATAATCTCGTCCTTTTCGACAAAGGCTTGCTTCATCGGCGAAAGAACTTCGGCAATCAACACACGGCCAGCCTCCAATTCCGCCGGTATGTGGTCGGGAGTAGTCGCGTTGCTCATCGTGCAATTTGTCGGAGGTTCTTCTTTATTGGGTGGGAACGTTGCCTTAATGCGGAGCGTCAGCTTCTACATCGCGCTGCGTGTGTCTGCCGCCGTTGAGTCAGTTGCCGTTGAGTTCGCCGCCGTAGCTTCTAACTCAGCGATGGCCTCAGATATTCGCCCGCCGAGTTGGGGAAACAGCCCCCAACTGGGTTTCACGGCTTGACGCACGCGAGGATCATCGAGCCGCGACTTATCCGCCACGGCAAGAATTCGATCAACATACATTCGCCGCAGCCCGGCATTGTCGATGATCGCGTCAACATTCACTACGGCCGGCAAAGTAATGCCTACCGAAGACAGCGGCCAATCCTGACACCAGGCAATCAGTTGAGTGACCAGCGGATCGGCCTCCGCCCTGGCTTTGGCGAAGTCGACGAGCCCGGGAAGAAACCGAAACACAACATCAACCGAAAAGTGCGTTGAAGCAGAATACTGTTGGGTCTCGTTCTTGCCTTTTTCCGTAGCGCTCGGCTCAAGCTTTGGCACGAGTAATCGCGGGAACTCTTCGGCTGCGATATCGCGAAAGACAGCACATTGGCTCGCGCGAACGAAATTTACGCCCGCCCAAATCGCAGCTGACGGCGAAAACTCCGGTAGGCCATCTGGAAGCGTCTTACGGTACTCCCGCTCGAAGCCCGTCAGCACGGTCGTGAGTTCGCGCAGCTCCGTATCATCAACAGGCGAGGGACGCGGCACATTCAATTGCCCCGTTTCAAACAGCCCGACGAGAACTTGCGCGTACGCCATCCAAATCGCCCGAACAAAGGCTAACTGCCAAACCCTTATCATGCACGACCCAGAAAGACAGGTCGAGGTTCAGGCTTGGATTCCCGGCGGGCCCACAGTGGGGAAGCCCACGGATGCGAAATGCCGCATATTTTGCACGATCGAGTGCCGCGAAATCTCCTCGCCTCGCTTCGGTGGCGCCTGCTCGTCACGCTGCTCAGACTGTGATACCATGCGCGTTTGCAAAATACGCACACATAGCGACGCGCGAATGCCGCAAGGCCTTCCCTCGCTCACAGCACGGATGATGCTGGAGCGCCGCGTCGATGAAAATCAGCCTGCGGAGCGGATTCGGCCATGGCGATTGATCCCTATTCCAATTGTCCTTGCGGTTCAGGCAAGAAGATCAAGTTCTGCTGCCGTGACTTGGCGCCAGAAATCGAAAAGATCGAGCGGCTTCTGGAAGCCGATCAACGGCACGCCTGCCTGGAACATATCGAACAGTTGGAGAAGAAGTTTCCCCAACGGTCATATCTGGAAATGCGCAAGGCTTCGCTGCTGCGGCAACTTGGCCGTGCGGACGAGGCGGACGCGCTGCTGAAGGAACTCGTCCATCGGGACGCTTCCAACCCTGTCGCCTGGGCGGAAGCCGTGTTCCTGGTCCTGGATCGGGAAGATCAAGAGTTCCGGGTCGCCGTCGAACTCCTGCAACGAGCAATTGAAGCTGCTGGCGACAAAGTCCCGCCGGTCGTCCTAGAGGCCATCGCGCTTGTCGCGCAGTACTCGCATGCGTTGGGCTTTCCGCTCGTCTGCCTGAAACACATGCATCTCTATCTTCAACATGATGAAGAGAATCGAGATGCCTTCGTCGCGCTGCTTCGCTTTCAACAGTCGCCCAAAGTTTCACCGCTGATTAAGGATTCCGCCTGGCCGCCATCGCTCGAGGCATCGCAACATGGCGATGACAAACTTTCGGACGAAGACAAGCAAGCCTACGAATCGGCCTGCGAGGATGCGAACGCCGGACGCATTCGCTCCGCGGAACGCGCGCTGACGGAACTTGCCGAAAAGAATCCGCAATCGGCAACCATTTGGCACTGCCTGGGACTCGCCCGTGGATGGTTGGGTGACAATCCCGCCGCAGTCGATGCTTTGCGTCAGTGCAGCGCGCTTGAGATCCCCTTTGATGACGCCGTCGAAATCGAAGCCCTCGCGCAAATCCTGGATGAAGAAGACGTTGAGACGCTTGATGTTGTCGAGGTCGTTTTCCCAACCGAAGATCTGGAACAAGCGCGAACGCAACTCTCCGCATCCAAACAAGTCCACGAGTTGCCCGGCGACTACACCACCGAAGGCGATCAACCGCCGCCGCGCGCGTTAGCGCTGCTACTGGATCGGCCAATTCCAGAAAACGCTGACGCGGTAACTTTCACGGATGCTCCCAACATTGTCGCCCGCCTGGCTTACTTTGGCAAAGAAACGGACCAACCTGCCCGCATCACGCTCGTTGTGCAAAGTGACCGCTTGGATCAAGCGCGAGAGCAACTCAAGTCAATCAGCGGTGACGTGCTGCAAGACGAACAATCACCCGATACCGAGGACGGCCAGCCGAAAGTTGTGGGGCAAGTCTCGCTCTACGCGGCGCCATTCTCGGAGCGCAAATTCGTTCCGCAAGAAACTTCTGCCGATCGCCGCTACGAGATCATTCAAGACGAACGGCGACAAAAACTGCTCGAGGTCTGGCCTGAAGGCAAACTACCGCCGCTGGGTGGAAAAACTCCGCGAGAAGCGGCCAAAGCGGAAACGGCCGATCGTGTTCGCCTGGGCGGTGTGATTCTCAACATGGAAATCGCCAGCCAGCGCGAGACCGTTTCCGCGAACGCCTTTTCAGAGCTCCGCAGTCAACTTGAGATGCCCTCGCCGGTGATCCCTGAAGGCGCGGAACTTCATCAGATTCCACTTGTCCGCATGACCGCGGTTGATCCGGCAAAGCTCTCAGATGACGAACTCTTGTCGGCGTTCATGCGTGCGGGGACCAACCGCTTTCCGCCGGCCATCGTCAAGTTGGGACAAGAGATTCTGGATCGTCCCTCATTAACCGCCGGCGATGATGCCATCTCCTCCGAAGAAGTTTGCGGGCAGATTGCCGAACTATACGAAGACAGCCGTCTGGCTTTGGAATGGAACCAGCGCGCCCGCGAGTTCTCGTTGGCGGCCAATGCATCGTGCGCCGGCAATGATCTCTTTGAGCTGTACGTCCGGCTGAATCGCGGAGAAGCGGAAGACACGGTTCGCCTGTTGCAACACTTGATGGATCAGCACGGAAATGAGCCCGGCGTGCGCAACGCCGTTGCCAAGGTCCTGCAGGAGACCGGCTTGATGAACCCTGACGGAACAATGGCTCGCGGCAAAGAGCCTGCCATCGTTACGGCAGATGGCGAAACCGAGCCCGGCAAGATCTGGACTCCCGATGCCGAAGCCGCGCCCACCGGTGGCGG
>CALJLD010000294.1 GCA_937982665.1 uncultured Planctomycetales bacterium | reverse complement strand
GGCGCGAGTTCTGAAATGGCTCTGCAAACACAAACTACAAGAAGTAGTCAATTGCTTGCGTTACGCATAGTGACACGAAGAGTGCGCGCAGCCTTGCCGCCAGAGATCACCATAGCCGATTCTTTCGCGGCCATTCTCGCACGGAGTCAAGGGCGGTCGTAGACCAACGCGCAAGGCGGAGGGGGTTCGCGCGATCGCGGGAGCGAACAAATCGCCCCTTGCGATAGTTACACCCGGTCAGCGAAGCGCGACGCGTCCCGACCGTTGCTGCTAACGGCTCGCAGCGCCCTGGCCAGGCCGAACACATTTCTCCTTGCGACGACCGATCGGTCGGGTACATTCAACTCTGCTTTGAAAGAGCAAACGAGGCAACGATGATCAAATCAAAGAGCTTTCCATGGCCGCCGCGCGAGATGCGCAACCGCTCGCAGTGCCCCACCTCGGGCACCTTCAGCGACGGCCGTGGAAGGCTCTTTTTCTTTGGTCGCTTCAGCTCACCCGGCTCGATTCGCGCATCCCTTTTGCTGGGAAAGCAGCCGAAAGTTCGAGGAATACATCGCTAATTGCAACAGACGCACAGCCTCGTGCTACCGCTACAAGTCGTTATTTACCAACCCGTTGGAGGCAATCTGGCCGCACGGACGCGCTAATTGACATCGTTGAGGTCACTGGTTCGACGCCAGTATCGCCCACTTGAATTCATGCACCCCCAGTCCGGCCGATGGCTTGGCTGGGGATTTTTTGCGCTGAGCCTGGGCCGAAGCTGGAACGAGTCGGGATCGGCTTCCACAACCGCCAAAACCAACCACTTGGCGCGGTTGAAGTTGCCACACGGTAAGACCCGAGCGGCTTGCGGCGAAGACCTTGCGCCTGAAGACTTTGCCGCTGAAAGAGCTCTCCGCTCAATGCTATGGGCAGAATGCGTAAGTTGACTAGGATACCAAATCTTGACTACCATTTGAGCATGCTCCGCAGTTTGCTCATCTCGTACTTGTCCGTCGCCTTGTTGGCGTGCCCAACTCGTTGCTCATCGGGAGCGGCCGTTGGCGACGCGAATGGCGACGATGCGGGCGGCATCAGTGGCACTGCCAGTTCCGCGTGCGGTTGTTGTTCCACTCCGCAGAGTGATCAACTTCTCACCGAGGATGATGGGAACGAAGTTCCGCCTGTGGAGAACACCAACGGCATTTGCGGAAGCTGCCTTTGCCATGGTGCGATCGCTGGCAAGAAGATCCGGGTCCCGACAGCGGATGTTGTGGTCAAGTGCGATCTGCCACCAACCCTGAGCACTATTGCCGGGGATTATAACGATCCCGCTCTGATTGGCGGCATCGAACGGAACGCCCAATTTGCAGGCGTGCAAACAGGGCGGGATCTCTGCGCGCGCATCTGCGTTTATCTGAACTAAGCAGCTGCTCTGCTGCCACTCGCTCACTTGTTGAATCGCAACTTGAATGCGCGCTTCGCAAGGCCACTTTCGCGCATCGTTGACTGCCGTTTCGTTTCAACCGTGCGCTGTCTCGAATCACCTTTGCAGGTGGACCATGTTGGAAACACCAGCTCAAGTAGCAAGCCCGACCTCTCGGGATGACAAACCAGCGCGTCAAGCGGATCAGACGGCGACGGAGGAGACCGTCGATCACGCTCATCCCCGAATGATGCGTCGCTTCGGGAAGTGGATGATGCGGTCGATTCCATCGATCCTTGTCCTGGGTGCGCTTGGAGCGATTGGTTATTGGGGACATCGAAATGACTGGAAGCTGCCGACGTTCGCCGAGCTCACTGGGGCGCAACAGCCATCGACGGTTGCCTGGTGCGACGCACATGGCGTCCCAGAGGACATTTGCATCTCCTGTGATGTGGACCTGATGCCAAAAGGTCAATTGTATGGTTGGTGCACGAAGCATGGAGTTGCTGAGTGTCTCTTTGAACATCCGGAGCTTGCGCAATTGCCAGAGACTCCTGTTGTAACTCAACAAGCACTCGATCGTGCTGGGAGGTCCCTTGCTTTGAGGGAACGCATCGCCAATGACCCGCTTTGCCAGATGCATTTGCGGCGGATTCAGTTTGCTTCGCGCGAGGCAGCAGACAAGGCGGGAATTGACATCGGGCTCGTTTCCACAAAGCCCATTAGCGAGTCATGCAAGGCCAACGGTGAGATCAGATACGACCCAACACGTGTTGCCCGGCTGGCGTCGCGGGCAGCGGGCACGGTTTGGCAGGTCGAGAAGAATGTTGGGGATCACGTAAAGGCGGGTGAGTTGCTCGCGCTAGTTGATTCTCCCCGCGTTGGACAATGTAAGTCGGCGCTCCAAAAGGCGCTGGCTCAGCTCAGGCTGGCCGAAGGCGCGGTCAGCCGTATCAGCGATCTCTCCGATGTCCTCGCCGGCAAGCGATTGCTCGAAGCCCAAGCCGAGCGCGATACGGCCGAGGCCGCCGTTCGAAATGAAATCGACATGATGTTGAATCTCGGTCTGCAGGTGAGCCAGGAGGAGATTACTCGCATTGAGTCGAATGCCCTGGCCGAGGAACTCCGGTTCTTTGGCTTGCCAACGTCGATTCGCAGCCAACTTGATCCAAAAGCGACGACGGGAAACCTGATGCCAATCATCGCTCCTCGCGACGGTGTTGTGGTCATGCGTGATGTTGTTGCCGGCGAAGTGATTGACGCCAACAAGGTTTTGTTCACGGTTGTGGATAATCGTCAGATGTGGCTGGAGTTAGACGTTCCGCTGGAGAGCATTGAATACGTAAAGATCGGCCAGCAAGTGCATTTCCTCCCCGATGGCAGCCGCACCGAACATCGCGGCGCCATCACATGGCTAAGCACCGAAGTTGACGCTGGCACGCGGACCGTCAGGGTTCGCGCCGAGTTGGAGAATCCAGACGGCAACCTTCGCGACGAGAGTTTTGGGGCCGGCCGAATTGTGTTACGGGAAGAAGATGCTGCCGTTGTTGCGCCCAGCGACGCGGTCCACTGGGAAGGATGTTGTTACGTGACGTTTGTGCGTGACAAAGACTATCTCGCGGAAGATTCGTACAAGGTGTTTCACACTCGAATGGTCCGCCCTGGCGTAACCAACAACGGTTACACGGAAATCATTGCCGGATTGTTTCCAGGCGAGGTCGTTGTCACCGCCGGCAGCGGCGTCCTTCGCGCGGAGTTGCTCAAAGGCAATCTCGGCGCCGGGTGACTGTGCGAACACTAATGTGACCGGTCGGTCACGACAACAGGACATCAGCTCGACACTTTTGTTTCCCCGCTTGGTTTAAATGCTGAATTGGGTTATTGACATCTCGCTCAGGAATCGTGGCTTGGTGCTCCTGGCCGTAGCGGGGATCATTGGCGCTGGCGCGTGGTCACTGACCCAGCTCGATATCGATGCGTTTCCGGATACAACACCTGTCATGGTGCAGGTGAATACCACGGCTCCATCGCTCGCTCCCGAGGAAGTTGAGCAGCAGATCACCTTCCCCGTGGAGCAAGTTATCAGCGGTGTTCCCGGACTGGCAAAGCTTCGCTCGGTGTCCAAGTTTGGATTGTCACAAGTCGTCGTGACGTTTGAGGAGGGCACCGATCTATATTTCGCTCGGCAGCTTATCAGCGAGCGTCTGGCGATTGTGGAATTGCCGGTGGGCATTGAGCGGCCCAAGATGGGACCAGCCTCGACCGGTCTTGGCGAAGTCTTTCATTATCTTATGCGGGTTGATGGCGTCGATCTCTCAGCGTTGCCGGAGAGTCAGCGCATCGCACAGCTAACGGACCTGCGCACGATACAAGACTGGGTTGTTCGCCCGCAGCTGCGGACCGTCGCCGGGTCCGCGGAAGTGAACAGTTGGGGAGGGTTTGAAAAGCAATATCAAGTTCGTATCAATCCCAACGGGCTGATTGAACATGGGCTGACATTCAATGAAGTCGTCACGGCCCTGCAGGCGAACAACCAGAATGTCGGTGGAGGTAACATCACTCGCAACCGTGAGATGTTGCTTGTGCACGGTATTGGGCGAACCGAGACTCGCGAACAGATTGGCAACATTGTCATCAAATCGATCGACGGCGTGCCGATCCGTATTCGTGACGTCGGTGATGTGGTGATTGGACACGAGATTCGCCGCGGCGCTGTCACCGCTGATGGCCGCGGCGAGGTTGTTTACGGTCTTGGCTTCATGTTGATGGGTGAGAATCCGCACCAGGTAACAAACGGCTACAAACAGAAGATGGCGAAGGTCAGAACAAGCTTGCCGCCTGGCGTTGAAGTTGTAACGGTCTACGACCGGACGGAACTGGTGGACCATGTCATTAACACCGTTCAATCCAACTTGTTTGAAGGCGGCTTATTGGTCGTTGCCGTCTTGTTCATATTTTTGGGCAACCTCAGGGCGGGAGTGATCGTTGCGCTGGCGATTCCGCTTTCGATGCTTTGCGCTTTCTCCGGGATGGCGCGGTTTGGCATTGCGGCCAGCTTGTTGAGTTTGGGCGCAATCGACTTTGGACTGGTGGTCGATAGCTCAGTGGTCATGGTTGAGAATTGCGTCAGACATTTGGCGCAAGGGAAGTCCACGGCAACGGCAAAGCTCGAGGCCATTCGCCAGGCTGCGGTCGAAGTTCGCAAGCCCACGATGTTTGGCGAACTCATCATCATGATTGTTTATCTGCCGATCCTTGCGCTGGAAGGAGTCGAAGGAAAGCTCTTTCGACCGATGGCGTTGACAGTCATCTTCGCGCTGGCAGGCTCGATGATTCTCTCGCTGACGCTGATGCCAGTCTTGGCCAGTTACTTCCTGCCCAAGCGTTTGGAAGAACGGGAGCCATTGGTCGTGCGTTGTATGAAGAGCCTTTACCGGCCTGTCTTGCATTTCACGATGCACAACAGATTGTTTGTGATTGGGTTTGCCCTTTGTGTGCTTGTCCTGGCGTTTGGGTTTATTGCACCCAATCTTGGAAGCGAGTTTGTCCCCAAGCTTTCCGAAGGCGCCCTGGTGATCAATATTGTGCGTCTGGCAGGAACGGACCTTGAGGAATCCGTCCGTTACAACACGCAAATGGAGCGTGCGCTGCTTGAGGAATTTCCCGACGAGGTCGAGCATGTCTGGAGCCGAATTGGAAGTGCGGAGGTAGCCACGGACCCCATGGGCGTTGAACTGACCGACATGTTTATCTCGCTCAAGCCACGGTCCGAATGGAAGCGTGCGCAATCGCAAGATGAACTTGTGAATCTTGTTCAACAGGCGATGCGGGAAATGCCCGGCCAGAAGATTGCGATGACGCAGCCGATCGAGATGCGCATCAATGAGATGGTCAGCGGAATCCGCTCCGACGTTGCCGTCAAACTGTTTGGAGACGATTTTGAAACGCTTGTGAACAAGGCCGAAGAAATTGAAGCCGTGTTACTTTCCATCGAAGGCAATGCGGATGTGGCCGTGGAGCAAATCACCGGTCAACCTGTGCTGCAGATCCGAGCGCGACAGGGTGAGCTTTCTCGCTACGGGGTGTCCGCGAAGGAAGTCATGGACCTGGTGCAATCCGTCGGCAGTTTTCAACTTGGCGATATCTATGAAGGCCAACTGCGGTTCCCGCTAGTCATTCGGCTTCAGGAGGAGTTTCGCCAAGACCTGGAGTCCATTGGGGATATCCAACTCCGCACGGCTGCCGGCGAGCAGATCCCCTTGAAGCGGCTGGCCGATCTTCGCGTTGTTGAAGGGCCCTCAACGATTACTCGCGAATGGGGCTTTCGCCGAATTACGATCTCCAGCAACATTCGCGGGCGGGACATGGGGAGCTTTGTGGACGAGGCACGGCAACGGATTGAAGAGGAAGTTGCGCTCCCTTCCGGTCGGTATCACATCGAATGGGGCGGACAGTTCGAGCATCTCATCAGTGCAAGGCAACGGCTGATGATTGTTGTGCCTGTTGCGATCGCGCTGATCTTTTTGCTCTTATTTTTGACCTACCGCAATATCGTTGACGCGATCCGCGTTTTCACCAGTGTGCCGTTCGCTTGGACAGGCGGCATTATCGCCCTGTGGGTGCGTGGAATGCCGTTTTCGATTTCCGCGGCCATTGGATTTGTTGCGCTTTCCGGCGTGGCCGTTCTTGACGATATGCTGCTGGTCTCTACGATCCGCCGATTCCGAAGATCCGGCATGGGATTGGAGGAAGCGGTTGAGACGGCCGCCCTCACCCGCCTGCGCCCCGTGTTGATGACGACGCTAGTTGCAGCCTTGGGTTTTGTGCCGATGGCTTTCAACACCGGAACGGGTGCGGAAGTGCAACGACCTTTGGCGACGGTTGTCATTGGCGGAGTCATCAGCGCCACGATCATGTCGCTGCTGGTCCTCCGTGTCTTGTATATGGTCTTTTCGGATACGGTCGGTACATCAGCGTCCAAGCTCGAAGATCGAGATGAAGAACTTTCGAGTTCATCTTCTGCTTCCGCAACAGTTGAAGGGGCGTGATCACTTTCTATCACATGTTTCCTTGTTAGGCCCATCAAAAGGAGCCCCAATGAATCTCTTGAAGTCCGCGGTTTTGGTTAGCGTTGCATTGTTGTTTGTGTCGTTTGCTGGCTGCGGCGACGAAGCCGCCACGCCAAAAGCCGATGCCAATTCGGCGGCGAATGACACTCCGGAGAACCACCCAACGCACGGTGGCTGGTGGTGTTACGAGCACGGCATCCCGGAAGAGAACTGCGCGATGTGCAACTCCGAACTTGCATCCACGATGCGCGCAGATGGCGACTGGTGCGATGAGCACAATCGCCCTGAGTCCATTTGCTTCAAGTGCGATCCGTCTCGAGCGGACGAGTATATTGCCCTATACGAAGCCAAATACGGGGAAAAGCCGCCAGCGGCGCAAGACTGATATCCTCGCCTAGCCGGTTGGTATACCGAAACGCGCGGCTCCAATTTGGGGCCGTGCGTTTGTTTACGCTGGGGTTGCGCTCATTGAAGAGTATGCCAACAGCTCTTTAGACTGCGCTGCGGCGGACTCGTCGGGAGCGTGCGATGATCAGCCCGATGGCGGCCATGCCAAAGACGAGCCCGGCGAGAACTTGCCACGTTTTTTGCGAGGCGACTTTTTCGTCGTCAGCCACGAAGATTGCGCTGAGATCGCCGCGATAGACTTTTCCTTCTTGTTGTCCCTGCTGAGGGGCGTGCTGGGTGGCGTTGTAGTTTGCCGAGTTATTTCTGCGGCTGGGCATTGAGTATTCGGCGAAGGTCAAGTTGCGCGAGCCCAAGACTTCGCGGGGGAAATCGCCGTCAATCACGGTCAGCGTCATGTCCTTCAAATCGGACAATGCGTTGGCCAGGTTGGCCTCTCTTGTTTTGGCCAACGCCTGATAGTTGACGCGGTCAATGTCCGCACCGCGTAGCTGCAGGCTTTCACCGATGCGGAGCAGCATCTTCTCTTCTTCTTCGTGCGTGTGTGATAGCTGGCCGCTTTGGGATGTAAGCAGATCGCTGGCGAAGAGTTCTTTGGCGAAGCCGTTGTGCGGCGTGGGATCGCGCTCTTGCGGTAGCGTTTGTTTGCGATAGTCGGGGATGTCGCTCAGGGTGCCGCCAATCACACGAATCGGCAGCGGATCAGTAAGATTCTTGAACAAGTCATCGCCGGAGATTTGGCGGACAACATATTCTTCGGGGATCGCGCGGATGCGACGAGGCCCGTCCGTCAGGATGTAAACGACGTTCCGCATCTCGCCGGCGTTGAAGGCGGACAGCCGCATGGGAACTACCAGCTCTTCGGTCTGAAACCGAAAACCCATCGCTTGGACGTGGCCATCAAACGAGGCCCCCGGCGGCAGACCTGGCCTGGTTTCGCGCATGCCGGGCTGCGGATCAACGTTCCGCTTAGGCCCAACGCGCGTCTTAATGGCGACAAAGCACCAGCGATCTTGCACGTAGTCCTCGCACGTGGTCTCCATGCCATCAGGGAAGCGATATTGATGATCGTCCATCCAGGCTTTCAGAGCATTCGCACTGCCTGCTTCCAGGGCGGCCACTTCGTACATGCCCACGGCCTCCTGATTGATGACACGGACTTCGTTGACGGCCAGTTCTTTGTCGTCAGCTTGATCGCGAAAGCGCGCACTGGCTCCGAGCGCGGCCCCATTCTTCTGCGCCCAAAAATCTCCGGCGTAGACGGTGATCTCCGGCGGATCCACGGCATTCTCAATGTGCGGGAAAATGTTGTCCGAAACCTTGCGCAGAGCCGGCGGCGTAGGGAAGGGGATCAACATCCCGAATTCCTCGACGTTGCCTTGAAAGCCAGGGCGAATGACAAACGTCTCGACACCGTCCTTGAAGTAGACGTATGTGTTCTGCAGTCCAATCCGTGTGATGTTGGAGTTGTTGTTCAAGGTGATCGGCGGGACCATGCCGCAAGGATCGGCCGAAGCTAAGGAAGCCACAACTGTGACCAGGACAACCAGTGAGCAGAAAGGTTTCATGGCATTGATCCCACGAGGATATGTTTGCGCTTGGGTGAAACTTGTGGAGTGGTCTTGGTTGGACGTGCTTGGTTGTTATCAATCAAGCAGAGCGTGACGTACGCTCTCTGAGCTTGATGAAGACCAATGCGCCGAACAACAACATCGTAACGGCTAGGGTAAGAATGAACCTGGCTGCTGGAAACGTTGTGTTGTTGTCGTCGATCTCGGCTTGCGCCAAAGCGCCTCGAATCAGGACGCCGCCTCTTCTTGCGTTGTTCCCCGGCGTGTGCGAATTGCAGTCATAGGCGGCCGTGGTGTTGCGGCGCGCCGGCATTTGGTATTCGGCGAAGGTCAAGTTTTCGCCGGCCAGAACCTCGCGGGGAAAATCGCCGTCGACAACCGTGAGTGTCATTTCGCGGGTATCGGCTAAAGCCGCCGCGACAACTTGTTTGCGAGCCGATTGCAGCGCCGAATAATTCTGCGCGTCGATTTCAGGCCCTCGCAGCCCGAGGTTCTCGCCAATGCGGAGCAGCATCTTCTCACGTTCTTCGTGCAGGTGCGACAACTCGCCGGATGTCGCTGCGAGCAAGTCTCCAGCAAAGAGTTCCGCAGCCAGGCCGTTCTTGGGCGCGGGATCTCTGGCCGTTTTCAACCATTGCCGTTGAGAATCGGAGATGTCCTTTTGTGTTCCACCGATGATACGCAACGGAAGAGGTTCAGTGAGGTTGCTGAAAAGGTCTTCACCCTTTACCTGACGCACTACGTACTCTTCGGGGATCGCGCGAATCTTCTTCGGCTCGTCTGTCATCAGGTAAACAACGTTCCGGAGTTCGCCAGCGTTGAACGCGGAGAGCCGCATGGGCACTACGAGTTCGTCCGTGCGAAAGCGAAAGCCCATCCCTTGTACGGCGCCCTGGAAACCCGCGCCATCTGGCAGGCCGGCGATCGTCGCACGCATGCCTGGCGCCGGATCGACACTCGACTTGCCGGAAACGCGCGTCTTGACGGCGACAAAGCACCAACCCAACTCGACGTATTCGCCGCACACGTCTTCCATGCCTTCGGGGAAGCGATACTGATGATCATCCATCCAACGCCGCAAAGCGTCGGCCGACCCCGCCTCGAGCACGGCCACTTCATACATGCCAACAGCTTCCTGATTGATGACCCGGACCTCCGATTGATCCAGACGCAGGCTTTGCTGTTGACCTGCTTGCTGCGCCGTGTTTGACGCCAGCCCTTGGAATTCCAAGACCGGCCGCAAGTCCAGCACAACTTCCGGCGGGTCCACGGCAGCACCGATGTGAGGAAAAATGTCATCCCCCACTTTGCGGAGCGCCGGCGGCGTAGGGAAGGGAATCAACATGCCGAAGTCTTCGACCTTGCCATTGAAGCCAGGCCGAATGACAAAGGACTCGACACCATCCTTATAGAAGACATAGGTCTGCTGCAGCCCAACGCGAGAAATGGCGTCTGGCGTGGTGATCTGGATGGGTGGGACCATTCCGCAGGGATCGGCTCGCAAATCCCTTTCGGTGGGAGTCAGCAGCGACCCAATCGCAGCCAGAGAGAAGGCAAACCACCGCAAACCGCGAGGCTTCCGGATGCTGGAAACTACCGGAAATGTCATCGTGTGCTCCCTCAAGCAAGCTTGCGCTTTTGCGAGTTCAAAAGGAAACCGGCGGGCGGATGGCTCCCTTATTCGACGCGGAATCTCTCCCCAGAGTTCCGTCAGAATCGTATTCGCGTGAATTTTGCAAGGCTATTGGAATTGTCGCAATTGCTGACTGTTGTTGACTTAACGTGATGTGATCGGCCTGATGCTGTGTATCTTGCTTCGCTTTCCTATTTCGTTCCGCGACGCAATAATCGAACGGAAACAGCAACTTGGCAAGATTCGAGAGTCTTCCGCTGACACATATCCGGCCCAAACATGGCCTTCCTGGAACTACAAAACCTGGTCAAGAGTTATGGTCGCGTGCAGGCGTTACGCGACGTCTCGCTGCAACTTGCTCCGGGAGCCATTGGTTTGGTGGGGAACAACGGAGCCGGCAAAAGCACGCTGCTCAAGGTGCTGCTGGGGTTGTTGCGGCCCGATGCTGGCCAGGGCACGATCCTGGGACTTGATATATGGAACGACAGCTCCGAGATCCGAGGGCTGGTCGGCTATATGCCGGAGATCACTGCAACCGTCCCAATGCTTAAGGGGGCGGAGTTTGTAACCCTGTCCGGCGACCTGTACGGCATGCCACATACGGACGCACGCCGTCGGGCACATGAAGTGCTCAACTATGTCGGCTTGGGAGAGCTGCGCTATCGTCGATTGGATGAATACTCAACAGGCAACTTGCAGCGGTTAAAGCTTGCGGCGGCGCTTGTGCATGATCCGCAACTGTTGCTGTTGGACGAACCGACCAATGGACTGGACCCCAACGGGCGCGCAGCGATGCTGCGGACCATTCAGGATTTGATTGCCGAGACCGGCAAGAGCGTGATCCTTTGTACGCACCTGCTGGGCGACGTTGAACGGATTTGCCAGCAAGTGGTCGTGCTGCACCAGGGAACCGTAATCCTCTCCGGGGAGATGGCGGAACTCAAACAAAAGGCGGCCAGCCGATTTGACATTACGTGGGATGGTGACGGGGGCGCTTATGTCGCGGCCTTGCAACGCGCAGGCACCAGCGTGACGCCCATTGTGCATCGCGCCGCAATCTCGAACGGAACTTTATCCGGCTATACCAACGGAGACGGCACGTTCGACTTCGCGAAGATCAACGCCGCGCAAGTCACCGTTGGCGAAGACTGGACGACGAGCACCTTTTTCCAGTTGGCCCAAGATCATGGTGTGGTCTTGCGGCGGCTGCGCCCTGTGGAAGAAAACCTGCAAGACTTGTTCTTGCGCGTCACAGCCAACAAACAAGACGGGCTGCCTCCTCGGCCGTCACTCTAGCCGCCAGCACTAAGCCAGCAACTGCCGCTCAGTACGATCCTCTGCGAATACTTCAGCCTTACACATTCAATGGCTTCACCTGCTCAGCAAACCACTGGTGGAATTGATCTCGCCCGCTACCACGGGTGGAAGGGAAAACTGCGCAACCGTTGGGCCGGCTGTTTTGCGATGGTGCGGGTTTGTTTGCTGCAGGTGATTCGTCGCAAGCTGTATTGGCTGGTGCTGGCGTTGGGCGTTTCGGTGTTCTTGATCTACTGGTCTTTGATCTATGCGCTAGCCCAGCTCAACCTGCCGGAATTCAGCGACGCAATTCTCGCCGAGTTCCAATTCAACGTGAATCCCACACCTGGCGTGGAGAGCGGCTTTGTGCAGTTCATGAATCAACAAAGTGTTGTGGTGATGCTGCTGTTGGCGCTTTCCGGGAGTCAACTTGTAGGGGCCGACTTCCGACTCAAGACGTTGACGTTCTATCTTTCGCGCAGGATTGATCGCGGTCAGTACATCGTCGGTAAGCTGCTGGCGATCAGCACGTTGATCGCCACCATGACGGTGCTTCCGGCGCTGTTGCTCTTTTTTGAGTATGGCGCATTTACGACAGGACGGGAGTATTGGCTGGCAAACTGGCAGGTGATCCCCGCTGTGCTTGGCTACGGCGCGGTGATGTGCTTCACGCTGAGTTTAATGCTCACCACAATCTCCGCCTACTTGCAGAAGATGGCTCCCATTGCCATCACTTGGGCGTGTTTGTTCGTGCTGCTCAAGACCATCGCCGTGGAGGTGGCAAGGGAAACGCGTGAGCCGTCCTGGCTTCTGCTGGACCTTTGGGCCGACATCCTGTTTGCCGGACGCGTTTTCTTCGGCGTGTTTCCTGAGCGCGAGGATGGCCTCATTGTAGGGATGAATCATGGCATTGCCGCTTGGGCAATCTTGACGATAGTTTGCACCGTTTGCATGTTTTTGCTGGTACGCCGCGTCCGTGCAGTGGATGTTGTTGAGTAGTCTCGCGCCGCATAGCTCAACTGTTTACGAAACTTGCGAAATGAGTAACCGCCCGATCTCAATTCCGTCTTGCTATCGAGTTCTTATCTGTTGCTCGCTGTTGATGTTGGTGCCCGGCCTGCAATCGGCAATCGCACAGGAGCCGGCTGCGCGGAGTGGTGCGGCCGAAGGCGTCGAACGCCTGGCCAGCCAGCGGCCCAACATCTTGTTCATCTGTGTTGATGACCTTCGCCCAGAGTTGGGTTGTTACGGGGTGCCGCACGTTGAAAGCCCTAACTTGGACCGGTTGGCCGCCAAGGGAATGCGGTTCACGAATCACTTTGTGCAAGTGCCCAGTTGTGGCCAATCTCGGTATGTCTTGTTGACGGGTCGAAGTCCCAAGTCCTCGGGAGCGATGGCCATTACCGCCATGTACCAGGGCGAAAGCCAATTGCTGCAGACAAACACGCCGGCGGCTCAGACCATGCCGGAGCTGTTTCGCCGCAGCGGTTATCACACGGTTTGCATTGGGAAGGTTTCACATACGCCTGATGGCAAAGTCTTTGCTTACAACGGTTCCGGCGATGGCCGACCGGAAATGCCTAACGCCTGGGATGAGTTGCCCACGCGGTATGGGCCATGGAAGCGCGGCTGGGGGACATTCTTCGCTTATGTTGGAGGGCGGCATCGCGAGGACGGCCAAGGCCACCGAGATGTGATGGAGTTTGTTGCCGAAAGCGATGAAGAATTGCCAGACGGCATGATGGCGGCTCAGGCGATTGAGAAGCTGGAGCAACTCAAGGCTCGGCGCGAACGTGATGACCAGCCATTCTTTCTGGGGCTGGGTTTCTTCAAACCGCATCTACCATTTGTCGCGACGAAAGCCGACTGGGAAGCTGTTGCGGATGTTCACGTACCGCCCCCGCCGCAGCCGGGCAAACCCAATTCAAAAACCTGGCACCGCAGCGGAGAGTTCTATCAATACGAAGGTCCGTTCCCGATGAGCAATCCGCTTGCCGATGAAGACATCATCGGAGGTCGGCGAGCCTATCTGGCGTGCGTGCGATTTGTGGACCGGCAAATCGGCAAGGTGCTTGATGCTCTGGATGAGACAGGCTTGGCGGACTCCACGATTGTTGTCGTTTGGGGAGATCATGGCTGGCAGATTGGCGACTCCGCCATCTGGGGTAAGGCTTGTTTGCTAGAGCGATCTCTACGGAGCACGTTGATTATTCGCGCGCCAGGCGTCACACGAGAAGGTGCGGAGTGCAATGCACTGGTCGAAACGCTCGACATCTATCCGACGCTGCTTGAACTCGCGAAGCCGCAAGTGACAGAGACGTTGCATCCGCTCAACGGGACGAGCATGGTTCCGCTGTTGACTGGCGAAGCGCCGTCCATACGCGACGCGGCGATCAGCTATTGGCGCAACGGGGTGAGTGTTCGCACGGACACACACCGATTCATCACAATGCCGACGGCCAACGGTCCGCCGCACACGGAACTCTATGACATTCGAGAATCGCCGGACCCGTTTGAGGACATCGCCTCGCGGCAACCGGAGCTGCGCGATCAGATGTTGCAGATCATCGCGGATCGCCATGCGGAGCTTTCACACGGCAATCAGCAATAGCTGAACTTGTCAGGCTGCATCGCGGCGCTTGTTCGGCTTGATTGCGAACAGCCCCATGATTTCTTCGCGACTGAGCGCCAGGTCCTCGCAGCCCCGCGTGTGCGAAAGCACGGCGTCAAACATATCTCGCTTTTGTCGCAGGATCTCATCGATCCGCTCTTCGATGGTGCCCAGCGTAAGAAAACGCCCAACGGTTACCGGTGATTTCGCCCCAATCCGGTGTGCCCTATTAATCGCCTGATCTTCAACCGCCGGATTCCACCAGCGATCAAACAGGAAGACGTACTGCGCGAATTGAAGGTTCAATCCCACGCCGCCGGCTCCGTAACTCATCAGCAAGACATGGCATTTGGGATCTTCCCGAAATTGGTTGAGGATGTCATCCCGGCGTTTGGTGGGGATCCGCCCGTGATATTCCAGAGGGTTGAACGCTTGCAATTCGCGCGACAATCGTTGCAGCGTTTCAACCCATTGGCTGAAGATGATCGCCTTTTGTCCGCTGCCCGCAATTTCCTCCAAGTCCGCCTGCAAGCGTTCAAGCTTGCAGCTTGCGCCTGTGGCGGGATCAAAGTTGCAAATCTGCTTCAATCGGATGACGAGTTCAAACACATGCTGAATGGTGATCTCGTCGCCCATCTCCGTGAGACGTAAAGTTCCGTCTTCTTCCGCCTTGTGGTAGGTCTCGTCTTGTTCTGGTGACAGCGGCAATTCCAAGTCACGAAACAGCCGGGGCGGCAGGTTGATCTGCACGCCGCTTTTGGTGCGACGCAGAACATGGTCCGACGCCAAGCTGCCCAGGCGGGAGAGCTGCATCTCTTCGTGAAGATACCCCGGTGACAAGAATTCGAAGATGCCGACAAGATCACTTGGGCTGTTTTCCACAGGCGTGCCTGTCAACGCCCAAGACCTGCGGCGGGGGATATCGCGAACAAGCTTGGAAATGGAACTTCGGCGATTCTTGATCCGCTGGGCTTCATCCAGCACGACAAGATCAAACGGCTCGCGAGCGCCGCTGAGCGACGCGGAATCGCGGTGCAGCAGTTCATAATTGGCGATCTTGACCGGCAGTTCCGCATTCCAACGCCAGGCCCTGCGATGAGCAGAACCCTCGACAACCGCGACAGGAATCTCTGCCGCCCAGTGCGCAAACTCGCGCTGCCAATTGGTCACCAACGGCTTGGGACAAATCAGCAGCACACGGCGGAGCTTCCCAGTGAGCAAGAGCAGACGAATCGCAGTGATCGCCTGCATAGTCTTGCCCAGCCCCATCTCGTCCGCCAGGATCGCTTGCCGCCTGGGGAAGAGAAACGCCACTCCATCCCATTGATGCGGAAACGGCTGTTGTGCGAAGGCAAATTCGGAGCGCCGCATCCACGTTTCCACCGGCGGCTCCAAGACGCACAGCAGCCGGTCCTCAAGCTTGATGAAGTCTTGAGGTGGCGAGATTCTGCCTGTTGCGCGGCGCGATTTCTGCTTCGCATCTTGTAGCCGGGATTGCGTTCCTTCCGCCGCCACGGTGGGTTCGCGCTTCGCCAGTAGTGAGTCGCCGGAACTCGAGACCAAAAAACCTGTGGTTCGAATTTTCGGCGGATGGATGGCAATCGAGACAACATCCGGCGGTTGCAGATCAAAGTCCGCGAGTTGGGAACTGCGTTGAGTTGTATCGTTTTGGATCAAGCTCGAAATCAGCGGCGGAGAAAAATCACAAGCCAGCGAATTTGTGCTGATGGCAATCGCAGGAGCGATATCCTCCATCGCATCATCTTCCCTGGCGTCAGCATCGCTGCGTGAAGGCAATTCACCCATCAGGCCGCTCCCCGTTGGGCCTCTTGAATCGCCAAACGAATCCGCTCGAACGGTTCGACGAGATCGAAACTGCTGCCAAGCTTCTCAAGATACGAACGCGCGTGAGGGACATCCGCTGCGAACTCGCGCCATGCCGCGAGCTTTTTCTCTGCCACATCGAAATCAGTTAGCACAAGCTGATGCGAGGCAGGTTGTGCTTCGCCATGCACTTCGTTCGAGGCTGCATCGCGTTCAGTCGCGACCAGGACCATTGGAGTGCTGATCCCTTTTCTGGCAATCAACACAGCCGCACAATCCGTGCAGATAAGCGCGGCGCGGTTCTTTGCGCTGGAGATCAACGTTGCGGCAATGAGCTCTCCAAACAGGTACGGCTCCAACGTCGGCCCATAGAGTATCTGTTGAGCGCGGTTGGCTTGCACCGGCGCGGAGCAATGAAACTCAACCGGTCGAGCGGCGGAATTGATTAGAAGGTAGCCACCGTAGAGTCCGGACTGAGTGTTGCCAATCACCGTCAAAAAGCCCAGCAGCACGTCCTGCGGCGGAGCGGACTTGCGTGCTGCTTCCGCTGTCGATGGCTTTGTCTTGGCGGCTTTTTCCGGGACAAACATATTCCGGTGCAAACATAGTGGGTCGTCGATCTACAGCACACGAGGCAAAAGTTTGCCACGTGCTTCTTGCGCGCATTGCTAGCGCTGGCCAAGGCTTCCGGCATGCCAATCATCGATTCCCGCGGGGAGAGAACTTAAGCCGGTGTGAGTGACATGATCGCGGTTTTCCAGGGCCAACTTCCCGTAGCCCACCAAGAACTCCACCAACGGCGAAAGAATGCCACGAATGCTGAGAGCGGCTACTTTCTTTTTTCGCGGCATCCTGCTTATACTGGATTCAACAGGAGACCACGGAATGACGAATGACCACCAGCCGGCGCCAATGTTTTCTCAAATGGATGTCACGCCGCAGCATGATACGGATGTTCCCCAATCGGGCTCGGATCACGCGTATCTCTTGCAAGATATTCTCTCCGCGGTCGACCGTCAGAATGAACTGATGGAAGAGTTGATTGGCGTGCTGGGCGCCAAACAACGCAAGAAAGCCACAGAACTCAGCCAATGGCGGAAAGCTCATCCGCAACTCGCTGGGCAATGTCGGCAAGCGGCAGAAGTGCTCGGCCGCGTGCAAAAAGAGTTTCTTTCCAACATGACGGAAGAAATTCACGAGAACGGCGAATCACTGCTGGATGGTGAATTCATGTTGGGCGAATTTGTGGACCGTTATGGACCGCGACTCGCCCATATGCATAGCATGCTGCAAGTGCTGTCCCAGCTTGCTGGCCCTGCTGTCGATGACGAAGACGTTTGACGCTCGGCAAACTTGCAGCCGGAATGAGCAGCCATGAGAGCGGAAATTGTCCGCACGGAGACTTCCGACGGCATCCGCCTCGACGGGGCATTTCTCGCGCCGCAAATCGCAAAGACGGATGATCTGGGGATTGACGCCGTGCTGTTGGTGCATGGCACCGGGGCCAACTTCTATTCGTCCTCTTTGCTAAAGCATCTTGCGCTGGCGTTTCGCGATTCCGGTATCGCCGCAGTGATTGCGAATACGCGCGGCCGCGATTTGATCTGCACGGCCTCGACCCGCGATGGACCCAAACTTTTGGGCGCGGCGTATGAGATCGTGAGTGACTGTGTTTACGATCTTCCCGCTTGGCTGGATTTTCTGCGCGAGCGCGGCTATTCGCGACTGGCACTTGTCGGCCACAGCCTGGGAGCCATCAAGAGCGTCTTCGCGCTGCGGAAATCGCCGCGCGATGATGTTGTGCGCCTAGTGGCGATCTCACCCGCGCGGCTTTCTTATTCCCATTTTGTGGCCAGCAGCAAGGCCGAGGTCTTCCTTGAGGATTTTCAGACGGCGCAAGCCTGCGTTGATCGCGGTGCGGGGGAAGATCTGCTGCAGATCAAGTTCCCAATCCCCTATCTGGTGACCGCCGGCGGATACCTGGACAAATACGGTCCGCACGAAAACTACAACGTGCTGAAGTACGTTCATGAGTTGGACATCCCGACATTATTCACATTCGGCTCCGAGGAACTCACCGCGCATCCGGCCTTTCGCGGTTTGCCGGAAGCGATCGCCGAAGCGGTGGACGAGGAATCACAAGATGTGACCACCGGGGTTATCGCCGGCGCGGACCACTTCTATGGTGGGACGATGAACGAGCTGTGGCAGCGTGTCCGTAAGTGGTTGAGCAAGCGGGCTGAGTCGTAGCAGCCGTCGCCGTGATCGCCGGTAGCGTGCATCAAGATTGGTCGCACGCGGCATTCAGCCCGCGTATGATGTGCTGCCGCACGGCATTTTCCTCGATGGCCGTTAATGCATTCAGGTTGTGCGGCCATTGCGGGGCCGAACGGCGGTCCGCGACTGTCGCGCCCATCGTTAGCTCGCCCGCCGTTTCGACGTCAACCGCGCACTCTTCGGATTCAAACAAGTCCGGTTTGACCAATGCCGCCACGCCAATGGCGTCATGCACAAACAGGCCTTCCATGCCCAATTGTTCGTGATGAGCACGAAACGCATACGGAAGCGTTTGCGAAAGGAGCTGGCCAGCGCGGGACGTCTTATCGTAGACGCGACCAATGTCATCCGCGGAGAGCGTCAACTGTGATGTCACGTCTAACGGCACCAGCGTCAGGTTGAATCCGGCGCGAAGAACTTCTCGGGCCGCGTTGGGATCGCAATAGATGTTGAACTCGGCGCTGGGCGTAGCGTCGCCACTGCACGCGAGGGCTCCGCCACGCACAATCACGCCTTGTGCCAGCGATGCCAAATCGGGTTCGCGCCGCAACGCTAACGAGATATTGGTCAGCGGTCCAAGACACAGGATTGTGATATCGCTCGGCTCCGCGCGAACAGCTTCGCAGATGACCTTGGCGGAATCGTGCATGTGGTGGAGTTCGGCCACTTCCAACTCCGCGTCACCCAAGCCGGACGGTCCATGCAAATGGCGGAGATCCGCCGGCCGGGCATGTTCAGGCTCGGCAGCCGCGCCAATTCTTGGCCGCTTGGGCGGGTCCAACCATTCCACAATGCCCAACAGGTTCCGCGTGGCTTGTTTTGCTGGGACGCTGCCGCTGACCGCGGTGACGGCCACAACATCCAGTTGAGGATCGAACAGCGCAAGGCACAACGCGGCGAGGTCGTCAATGCCAGGGTCCACATCCAAGATGACTTTCCGCGCCATTGATGTCCTTAATTGTTAGCTTGCCAACTCGCCCGCACATCGCGCGATTCTAGGGATGCGTCAACACTCAAGCAAGCGACTTCGCGGGATTCAGTGGGGAAAACAACCGCCTCCATTTCGCACTCTTGTGCACCAAGTGTCAAGCCGTGCGGATTGGAGCGATTTTGCATCAAACAGGTTCACTTGTAACATCCCGGAGCGAATTTCCGCTTCGCAAGATGGGTTCTCATTTCGCGCGCGGCACGCGATTCCCCAGCGGAATCCGCTGCCCTGCTTGCCTGCGCGCTAGGCAACCCGATATCCTTCTATGAGGTGACAACCCCGGTCGTCCGGGTTCGCTTGAATTCAAGACGGCATATTTTTGCGATCTGAAATGCGCGGTCGTTGGTTCGCGCATGAGTTTCAGAAAGGAACTCGCCATGGCGACGGCAGACGTAGGCTTGACCACAACCAAAGCTCCTTTCATCGAGCAAGCTCAACAGAGCGGTCAGACGTACATTGAGCAACCGTACGAACTCTACAGCGAAGAGAACCAAGAGACATGGCGGCGCCTGTACGAACGCATCTTGCCGAAGTGGCGGAAGTTCGCCAACTCACGCTTCATGCATGGGCTGGAAGTCTTGCACCTCAAGCCTGATGGCATTCCGCGCCTGGACGATATCAATCACTTCCTGGCGCCCTTAAGTGGATTCAAAGCCAAGGCCGTTTCCGGTTATGTGCCGGCGTATTTGTTTTTTGATTGCCTGCGGCAGCGCAGCTTCCCCACCACGATCACCATTCGCGATGGCCAGACGCTGGATTACTTGCCGGAGCCGGACATCTTTCACGATGTCGCCGGCCATGTGCCCATGCACACGGACCGCGTCTTTTCTGATGTGCTGGTTCGCTTTGGCGAAGTCGCCCGCTTTGCCGCCGAAAGGGCAAACGGCCTAGCCGGTGACGAGAAGGAGCACGTGCGTTGCCTGGAGAGCAACATCAAAGCCATGGCTCGCTTCTTCTGGTTCACCGTTGAGTTTGGCCTCATTCGCGAAGGCGACGGCTTGCGTGCTTACGGCAGCGGGCTGCTGAGTTCGCTGGGCGAGTTGGAACACTCACTGACTTCGCCGGCAGTCCAACGGTACCCCATCCAGATGGAATGGGTCATCAACCAGTACTTTGAGATTGACCACTATCAGCCACTGCTGTTCATTGTCGATTCATTCGATCACCTGTTTGGTCTGGTCGACGAGTTGGAGCAATGGCTCAAAGACGGCAAGCTCGATAACGTCTCGCCGGGCGAGCCCGCGGTAAACGCGGAAGATCTGAAGTCCTTCATGGAAGCTTAGCCCCGCGTCTGAGTGAGTCGCTGCAGAAGAGCATTGCCTTCTGTCATTCTCGTCTTCGCGGGAATTGACGGAAGATGTGAACAGCAGACTCACTAATCGTTGGAGAAATTCCGCTCAAACGTTTCCCGCGTCTTCCGCAGATGCTCAAGGCAAGTCGTTGTGAACGTCTCTTCCATCTTGAAGCCCATGTAGTGAGCCAGCTTTCGCAGTTCTTGCGGAGCTTGCGGCAATTCGTCGCGTGTCACGGCACTCATCAGCCGATGCCGCAGTTGGACCTTTCGCAAGAACAGGTAGCTACCGCGCAGCGTTTCCCAATCGTCGTCAGAAAGATGCCCGGCTGCGTGCATTGAGCACAGCGCCTCTAACGTTGTTGGGGATCGTAGCGCCGCCGATTGATCGGGATCGGCAAGATTCACGTGTTGGAGCCGCAGCATCTGCGCCAGGAATTCATGATCGGCGATGCCACCAGGCCCGCGTTTGATATTGCCGGCCGGCATACCTTCCTCAATCCGCTGACGCATGCCGCGGATTCCCGCCCGGTCGCTCTCGCGAAAATTCTTTCCGTAAGTGGCTTGTTGAATCGCGGACTGCACAGCGGTAGCAAACTGATCCGCAGCCACCACAGGCCGAGCTTTGCACATGGCTTGCCGCTCCCACAACTGCCCTTGGTCAGTGGCAAAATATCTGGCGAACTCCGCCAGGGAAGTCGCCAGTGCACCGCTTTTGCCGGTCGGACGCAGCCGAGCATCAACTTCGTACAACCGTCCCCATGGCCCCAAGTGCGAAACGGCTTTCGTCACGCGTGAAGCCAGCTCGCTGAAGAAATGTGCATTATTTGTCGCGTTGCCATCGGAGTCGCGACCGCTGGTTTGTCCGTCGGACTCGTAAAGGAAGATGATGTCCAAGTCGCTGTGGTAGGTGAGTTCGCGTCCGCCAAATTTCCCCAGCGCGACAATCGCCCATTCGGTCGTCTGTGGCGGAACGCCCTCATCGTCAGACGTTGCAGTTAAAGGCGTGCCAAACTTGGCCACAAGTTTCTCATACTCGGCCGCCGCCACCACACAGAGAATGCACTCCGCCAACTCGGTCAGAGCTGTTGTCGTGGCGATCAACTCATCCTTGCCGAGGATGTCTCGCGCGCCGATCCGCAGCAGATAGCTGTTGCGGAAGCTATGCAGGATGGGGTCCAAGTCTTCCGCTCCGCGGCACAACTCCGCCAGCGCCGCGTCCATGTCGCTCCGCGTTGGCAGCCGGTCCAGCATCAGGCTATCGATCAACTCATCCAACATTCCCGGATTACTGATCAGGATTGTCGTCAGAAATGAACTGATCGAACAAAGCTCAACGCACAACTTCATCGTCGCGGGGTTCGCGCTGAACAATTCCCATAAAGCGCTCTTCCCGCCCAAGGACGTTGTCACTCGATCCAGGTTGGTTAGCGTGCTGTCCGGATCAGGCGTCGCGTGGATCGCTTTCAGCAGTTCCGGCGCAACCGAAGCCAGGAAATGACGGCAACGTCGCGTTGAGAGAAAACGAATCTGCTCTTCCGCCAAGCTCATCAGGTTCTTGTAGGCCAGCGAAACATCTTGAAATCCGTACGGGCCCAGAACCTCCTGGACGGTTGATTCATCAGGTGCCGGGTCAAGCACAAGGTCGGTCTCTGCCGCGACACCATCATCCTGTCCGAACCGCCCGTGCAAGACATGATCCAGAATGCGGCGGTTGTATTCCGTTGCGGAAGTCAGCGCGTCGCGAAACTTCTGCAGTGCGTTTTCGCCGGCATAGCCCATGCGGATTGCCAGCTTCTGCAACTCAACCTCGTCCTCCGGCAACTCGTGTGTTTGCAAGTCAAACAACAGTTGCAGCCGGTGTTCCACTCGACGAAGAAAGCGATAATTGTGCTCCAGCAGCCGCCGCTCCTGTTCCGTCAGACATCCGGCTTCCGCCAGCTGATGAATCGCTGCGAGCGTGTTTCCGCTGCGGACGCTGGGTTGCTCACCACCATTGAGCAGTTGCAGGAACTGCACGATGAACTCGACATCGCGAATGCCGCCGTGGCCCGTTTTGACATCGCGGCTGCTCACGCCGCGGCGCTGCGAACCGCGCTCGATCCGGCGTTTGAGCGCTTTGATGCCCGCGATGTCCGGCGCCGTGAGATAGCGTGGATAGATCCACGGTTGCAACTCGCGGAGAAATCGTTCGCCCACTTTCAAGTCACCTGCGGCGGGGCGCGCCTTGATGAATGCCTGCCGCTCCCAGGTGCGTCCTTTCAGGTCATAATATCGCAAGCCCTCGGCCACGGAGCGAACAATCGCGCCCTGCCCGCCGTCCGGTCGAAGGCGGAGATCAACCCGATAGGCCTGGCCCAACTCCGTCCCTTCAGTGAGCAGCTTGTTGGTTTCCTGGGCCAACCGCTGAAAAAAGCCTGCATCCAGGCCCAACTCCAGCGTCGCTGGCGCTTCATCGTCGTAGAAGTAAATCAGGTCGATATCGCTGGAGTAGTTCAGTTCGCGGCCGCCAAGTTTCCCCAAAGCCAAAACAACCATCGGCGGGAAGAAATCTTCGCCTGCGCCAGCGATTCGCTTGCCCAACCTCCGTGCTGCCGAACGGAAGGCCGCCTCCAACAACGCATCGGCAACATACGAAATCTGCTCTGTCACCACGGACAGATGCTGATCCAAAATCAAGTCGCCGTAACACACACGCAGAATTTCTCGTCGCTTGAACCGTCGCAGCGCTTGCATCACGTCGCGCGGCTCATCCATAGGGCTGACTTCCGCACACAACTCGTCAATCAGCAACTCACGCCCAACCGGACGTCCTTCGGTCAGCCGCAACAGATCGTAGCTGCCGGGATCATTGATCAAGATGTTGGCCAGGTGCTGGCTGCTGGAAAATATCTTCACCAGTTCCGGAAGTGCCGCGGGATCACGCTCAAAAAGTGCGGCCAAACCCAGCGGATTGCGCGCGTGGCCAACAAACGACTCCAAGTTGTTGAGTGCCATGTCCGGATCACTGCAAACCGGCAGACATTGGCCAAGTTGCTCGGCCATGGTTTGCAGCAAGTCTGGCGAAACGCCGAAGCGGTGAATTAACGCAAGGTTCTCACGGCCGCGGCGCGTATCGCGGATACCCCATCCTGAAAGCAGGGGATCGGCAATCGCCTGATCATCGAGCGCCGAAAGCAGAAGCTCGATGTCAATAACATTCATGGAATCGTGGCGTCGCTCGCGGTGAAATCCTGATGCAGCCAGCCTACGTTGCTATTGGTCATTCGCGTTGCCGGAACTCGATTCGGAATCTTCATTCTCCGGCGTCAGCATTTGCAGCTTGAGCTTCGCGGCGTCCAGCACCTTCTTTGCCCGATCAACTCCGGCCCTGTCCTGGGCAACTTCCGCCGAGGAGACATACCCCTTGCCAAGCAACCGCTCGCTATGATCCAACCGCAATTGGGCCTGGCTGAGCGCGGCTTCCGCATTCAGGACCGCCAGGTGAGCGGCCTCCGCATCCGTCTTCTGGCTATCAGAAGCGAGCTGCAACTCCCGCTTGGCAATCTCAACAGCCAGCCGATCAGCCTGGAGTTGAGCGTTTGAGATATAGCCATGCACAGCCAGCCGCTCGCTTTGGCTTAATCGCTCTTCCGCGATCGCGAGTTTGTGCTCGGCATTGATCTTTGCCAGCGTGGCGTCCTCCGCGCACAACTGGCCCACCTGATTCTCCAGCCAGGCCACCCGCTCTTCGAGCTTGGCCACTCGCTCCAAGAGAGCCGCGCCCTGTTGATTGGCAACCTGTGGAGTTGAGTCCTCAAGCACATTCGAGTTCTGACTTTGCCCCGGCACAGCGCCCAAGACAAGCGTGAACAACACCGCAAGGCACAAAGCGCCTGTGACAATCCGTTTGCGACCAAGCATGCGACTCCTCCGATCCGAGGTGATCTCGTCGATTATTGCCGCGCAAGCAGGCTTGCGAACCACTTGCCGCATTGTATCGCGAATCCGGCAAGCCAGAAACGTGCTTTCCGCTCAGCACCTTTCTCAGCGGATCGCAATCTATAGAATGAAGTCTGCGGCGCTTTCATCGCACAACGTTCTTTCGTGTATTGTTCTTTGTGTATTGGCATCATGCGGATCACATTCAATGGCGAAGACCAAACCATCTCGCCGGGGCTGACCATTACGGACTTGCTCCGCGAGTTTGATCTGGATCCCCGCAGGGTGGCCGTTGAAGTCAACCGTGACCTGGTTCCACGGGAACAACACGCTGACGTCGCGCTGAGCGAAGGGGACACTATTGAAGTCGTCACGCTGGTAGGCGGCGGCTGATGCGCAGGCTTTCCCGTAAGACAAACATCCAACGCATACTTGCAATATATTGTTGAAGCTCGACAAAACTGCCGAAGGAGAAAACGGTGAGTGAGACGATGGCTGCCCAAACGAGCGAAACGGCCGCAGGCGAGGCGCTGCGAATTGGAACGCACACGCTGACCAGCCGGTTGATTGTCGGCACCGGCAAGTATGCGAGCTATGAGCAGATGTCGCAGTCACTGGAAGCGTCCGGCACGGATTGCATTACTGTTGCCGTCCGTCGTGAGCGATTGATCGATTCGCAAGGCAACAACCTGCTCGACTTCATCGACACGCAACGTTACACGCTGCTCCCCAACACGGCTGGTTGCTTCAACGTGGAAGATGCTGTCCGCGTGGCGAGACTCGGCCGCGAGATCCTCCGCGGTTTGGAAAACCCCGGCGCGGACTGGGTGAAGCTGGAAGTGTTGGCCGATACCAAAACGCTGCTTCCTGATCCGTTGGAAACTCTCAAGGCCACGGAGATCCTCGTTGAGGAAGGCTTCCAGGTTCTCTGCTACACGACGGATGATCCCGTCACGGCGCGTCGCTTGAAGAACGCCGGGGCGACAAGCGTGATGCCAGCCGGCAGTCCGATTGGCTCCGGCCAAGGCATACTCAACGCCAACAACATTCGCATTTGCCTGGAGTACCTCAAAGAGGGCGATCCGGATTATCCGGTGATCGTCGATGCCGGCGTGGGCACAGCCAGCGATGTGACCATCGCCATGGAACTGGGCGTGGATGGTGTGCTGCTGAACACAGGCATAGCCCACGCACAGGATCCCGTGATGATGGCTCACGCCATGCGGCACGCAACAGAAGCCGGACGGATGGCGCACCTGGCCGGACGCATTCCCAAGAAGCTGTACGCCACGGCCAGCAGCCCGGAAGAGGGCTCGATCGCCTCGCCGCGTCCGCGTTGAGTTGGTGCTTTCAAATCGACCGACACGCAATCGAGAGTCCGCTAGTCTTCCTTTAACTTCCGCCGTAGCGTCTTGCGGTCCACGCCGAGAATCTTTGCGGCCAGTGTCTTATTCCCGCTGGCGGCTTCCAGCACGTGGCGAATGTAGCGCTGCTCCACATCTTCCAGGCTCGGCATGTCGTCCGGGTCTTGCCCTTCCAGCACCATGCGTGAACCGCGATGTTCGCGAATCTTCTCCGGCAGGTCTTCCACGGAAAGCTTGTCCGTGCCGGTCAGTGCGACGGCTCGTTCGATCACGTTGCGCAATTCGCGAACATTGCCTGGCCAGGAGTAATTAAGCAATCGTTCGGCCGCCGCTTCAGACAGACCTGTTACTTGTCGATTGCTTTTGGCGGCGAACCGCTCCAGGAAATGCTGGGCGAGCAAGAGCACGTCGGTACCGCGCGCCCGTAACGGCGGGATGGCCAACTGAATGACGTTAATGCGATAGAACAAGTCCTGGCGAAAGCGGCCTTCTTCGACCGCCGTTTCCAAGTCCCGGTTCGTTGCGGTCAGCACACGCACATCAACGGGTAGTTCCTTGTCGCTACCAACGGGACGAATGGCCCCTTCCTCGAGCGCTCGCAACAACTTCGGCTGCATGGAGAGCGGCAATTCGCCGACTTCGTCCAGAAAGAGCGTGCCTGCCTGTGACTGTTGGAAGAGCCCTTTGCGATCGCCCCGTGCGTCGGTGAAGGCTCCTTCCACATGCCCAAACAACTCGCTCTCCAGCAAGTTCTCCGGCAGCGCGGCGCAGTTGACCGCCACAAAGTTCTCGGCCTTGCGTTGGCTTTGACTGTGAATGGCCTGAGCGACAAGCTCTTTGCCTGATCCGCTTTCGCCGGTGATCAGCACGGCCGCTTCGGAATCGGCCACGCGAGCCAGCTGATCGAATAGCCGCTGCATGGGAGGGCTTTCGCCCAGGATGTCGCCAAACTGCCGCGAGCGCTTAACAACCTCTGAGAGGACCTTCACTTCCTCTTGAAGTTTGCGATGCCGAATCGCGCGCTCCAGCGTGAGCGCGAGCATTTGCGTTTCCAACGGCTTGGTCACAAAGTCATAAGCGCCGGCGCGAATGGCTGCGATGGCGGTCTCCATGCTGCCGAAAGCCGTCATCACAATCACCGGCACATCCGGACGATGGGCGACAATCCGCTCGCAGAGTTCAATCCCGTTGACGCCCGGCATGTTGAGATCAGTGACGACGCAATCAAACGCCTCATCACGCAGCAACTCAAACGCTCCCTCAGCGGAAGTCCGCCAGGCAACGTCAAAGTCCCGCAGCTTAAGATCCGCTTCCAGCAACTCGCACATGCTGGCTTCGTCATCAACAACAAGCACCCGGCCTTGGGTCATGGTGCAGAACGCTCCTCGGTCTCCGCGGGAAGATACACGGCAAAGGTACTTCCTTCGCCCACGGTGCTTTGGACGTCAATCCAACCACCATGCTCCTGCACGATACCGTAAGAGATGGAAAGCCCCAAGCCGGTCCCCTGCCCTTGGGCCTTGGTGGTGAAGAATGGCTCGAACAGTTGCGGCAAGTCTTCGGGCGAGATTCCGCTCCCTTGATCGATGACTTGAATGCGAAAGAACTCTCCGCTTGTGGCAAGAACGTTGGCCTCAAGTGGATCCGCATGCGGCCGCTTCACTTTGTCCAGCTCAACTTGAATGCAACCTGATCCGTCGATTGCATGAGTGGCATTCACAATCAGGTTGGTGAGTACTTGTTGAATCTGCCCGACATCAAACTGTGCGTTGGCGGCCGATTCCGGCAACTTGGTTTCGATTGTGATGTCACGCTTGCTGGCCAACGGCTGCAAGAGATCAACCGTTTGTTGGATCACATGTCGCAGGTCGGCCTCGGTGCGCTGCGGCTGGCTGTGCCGAGCGAAATCCAACAACTGCCGAATCGTCTTGGCCATGCGATCCGATTCGGCCTTGATGGTCTCCGCGCTCTTTTCCACATCTGGCTCAGGCAACTTGCCCGAGGCGATCAAGCTCGCGCGACCCGAGACGACCGAAAGCGGTGTGCCCAACTCGTGCGCCATGCCGGCGGCGAGACGTCCCACGGTTTTCAAGCGGTCCGCATGCCGCAGCTGTTCCAAAGCTTCAATGCGAGACTGAGCTTCCTTGCGCGTCTCTTCCTGGGACTCCTGCATCCGCACGCACATCTGGTTGAGCGCGTCGGCAAGTTCGGAGAGTTCATCAAAGCCCTTGAGTACGACAGGATCTTCAAGATCGCCGGATGCCACTTTGCGCGTCTTGGCGATCAGCTGATCCAGCGGCTTACCCACTTGCGTGACGCCAAGCACGGCCATCAACAATCCGCCCACAAGCGCCATGCCGGCCATCAACCCAACGGTGCGGTAAACGGTCTCGCTGGTATAGTCGTTCAAGCCGGCGCGGGAAGCCGCCAGCTCAAACATCCCGGGCGCCGCATCCGGCAAGTTGACCGGATAGTAGTAGGAGATCCTGTCGTTGCCGGAATCGTCCGTCCAACTCAGCGAGTACAATTCGCGCTGGCTGGTAACCATTACCGGCGTGGTCTGCAACATCTCCTCAACACTCTGCGCGTTCTGATTGAGCGGAACCCAGGCCATGTCATAGGCATCACGATTGGTTGTCGTTTCGATGAAGCGCTCCGCGCCGGCAACCGTCTGGGCAATCTCGGAGTCCCGCTTCGCCCCGATCTCGATCACAAAACGTTCGAGCAGTCCGCAGTAGGCCATCGCCTCGTCCGCCATATCCTGCTCAAACATGGCGATCTCCCGCTCGACGGTCAGATAGCCATAGACCGCGGTGAGGAGCATCATCCCCAGCACAAAGGCGATCACAAGTTTGGCGGCCAGCTTCATTCGAATTCGCGAGACAATCCCGTTGGTCAAAGCCCCGGCATAGCATCACCCAGGGCTTGTTCTATTCTATTTCGCGTACGGGAACAGGCGAGTCGCGGTTCGCCAAATGGCGACTGGAAGCCCACCTCCATCGCACATCGATGTGCGACTTCGCGGGGAAATCAGGCGATATCGGGCTATCTTCTCGCCTACCAGCGCCGAAACAAACGCGGCAAGAATCGCCTTCGCGACGAATATCCTCTCGGCTGATATCCGCATGGCTGACACTGGGCACAGCAACACGGAACCAAAACCCGCTGGCAACAGGCATTGGCCGTGGCCGGAGAGAGCTCAACGGCAGCAACCACATCATCCGCCGGCCACAAGGCACGAATCGTCGCCGGCACATTCGTCGTGATCGAGAGCGCACCGATCGCGTACATTCGCTGGGCGATTTCAGGATCATCAACGGTCCATACATGCAGCTCGTGTCCGGCTTGTCGCAGGGCATCTGCATACACCGCGTCAACAACGTTCAAGTTCGCGCTGGAGCCCAAGCCGTCCGCACGCGTTGCGGCCAAGGTTTCCAAAACGGACTGTGCCGTGGGCGAAAAAGCCGGAGCGCTCTCACCATTCTCAACTTCTTCCGGCCGTTGCTCTTGATAGCCAGTCAACCAGAAAGCCTTGATGGCTGGCAGTTGTTGCTTGACCGCGGCAATCACATCCGCGTTGAAAGAAATGATTCGCAACTGATCAAACGAAACAAACCGCTGTGTGTGCAATACGTCAACCAGCGCCGGCATGATTTCCGGCCCACACTTGATCTCGATGTAGAACAACTTGCCGCGCGGCACGGTTTGCAGCACGTCACTCAATGTCGGGATCCGCTCGCCAGCAAACTCGGGCGACTTCCACGAACCGACATCAAGCTGCTGCAGTTCGGCCAATGTACTTTCCGCCACGCGAAGATTTTCGCCGGCCGTGCGCTGGGTGTCGCGATCATGAATGCAGACAATCTGGCCATCTGCCGAGAGATAGAAGTCCCCTTCCGCGCCATCCGCCCCTTGTTGCCACGCCAGGTGGAATGCCGCCAACGTGTTTTCCGGAGCATCGTGCGAAGCGCCGCGATGGGCAATCACCAGCGGTCGTTTTGGTCGGGCCTTCGCGCCCAAAGCTGTAAGCGAAAGCGCCGCCAGCGCTACCGAAACAACGCGATGAAAACGCGCAAGCTTGAGCATGGGAAACTTCGCCTCGGTCAAAACTGTTTGAGAGTCAGGCTCGGCCGCAAGGGGCATTGAGCATTCGTGCCACTGTGCTTCGCGCCGGGCAACTTCGCAAGCAACTCTAGCCCACAATCTCCCGTTTCTGGTTGACATAATCCCAGACCACAAACCGGTCCAGATCATTGCCTGCGGTGAAGAAGACACGTCCAGTCGTGGACTCGGCCAGGCGATAGGCAAACTGCACGTCTTCCCGCGTTTGCGACCAGCTGGGAAGCAGGAAGATGTTGATGGTGATGTTCTCACGCTGGCAAAGCAGGCCCTCCCGCATGGTCGCGGCTTCCGTCCGTTCGTCCGGCGGATAGAGGAGGAAGAGATGCTGGTCCTCAAAGTGGGCCGTGGGCAAGCCATCGGTGATTAAGATCACCTGGCGGTTGGGAGTATCCTGTGTTGCCAAGAATCGTCTGGAAAGTTGAAGCCCGTGTTGGATGTTTGTGAAGTGTTGGGGAATTTGCGTTTCCGAGATGTCGTCATCGCTCATGTCCGCCCGCAACCGCACGATGGGATCATGAAGCGTTGGTATCTTTGGCAGCAGTGACACGATCTCGCCGGACGTCTTGGCTCGCGCGAAGGTGGCGACTTCGATGAACTGCAGGAAGTCCCCGGGGTACTCTTTGCGGATCAATCCTTCCAGGGCCAAGGCCATGCGTTTGACGTTGATGTACTGTCCGTCATATCGCATGGAGCCGCTCATATCCATCAACACCACGGACGCGCACTTAGGCGTGTTCCGCGTCTTGTGGATCTCGATATCTTCCGGCAACATCCGCACGCGCTGTTTCTCGCCGCCAGGCTGAGCCGAACCGCGACCCGAACGCAACATGGCGTTGATCATGCTGGCAGGAATATCCATGTTGGCGACCGAGTCCCCAAACTCGTATTGCTTGGTCTGCTGCATCTCGACGGAACCTTCGCCGACGACCGGTCCTTGATGCCGGCCGGTCCGCGAAGCCTGCAGTTGCGAGAAGATTCGCTCCAGCAGCCGTCCCTGAAAAATGCGATACGCTTGCGGCGTCAACTGGTAACGTCCCTTGGCGTTTTCCAGCCCTTGCTGTTTGGCCAGTTCGCGCATGTAGGCCTCAACCTGCTCTTGCAGCTTGTTGAGTTCTTCCATCTGTTCGGGATCGGCGAACTCCGAAAGCTCACTCATGTCAACGATCGCCAGCTGCGCGGTTTCGGCTGCTTGCTCAAGCTGCTCGATCAACCGGTCCAGCTTCTCAAGCTCTTCCTTGATGGCCAGCGCCTGCGGAATGTTCATCCGCTCATGCCCTGTGAACTCATACTTGGAGACGAGTTCGTCGATCTGGTACTTGTCCGAAAGCCGCTCCATGAGCTGAACAAGCTGAGCGGCGAAGCGTTGATCATGCTGGCGATCCGCGCGATACCAGAGCCGCTCCATGTCGTAGATCTGCTCTTCGCGGAAGGCGGACCGATACGGTTTCCGCATATCGCTGGGCGGATCGATGCTACCGCCAAGATTGTGGTAGGCCTCGTGCGATTCCTTATCCACGCTCTTCGTTTCGTAACGCGCTAGGATCTTCCGCTTCCGCTCCCGGAGCATGGCCAGCAAAGCGTCAATGCTCGGCCCCAGTCCTGCAATCTGGCTGGGGTCCAGGCGGATCGCTCGCGCCAATTCCTCTTCGCTAAACTCGCGCAGGTCACCGTAGGCCAGCATGTGCTCAAACGCAGGGCTCACCAAATCCGGCGGCGGCTGCGTAGGGCTGGGAAACTTCTGGGGATCAAACTTCTGGTAAGTATGGATGATCCCGCCGACAGGTGGCTTGGCTGACATCGGTCGCTAGTTCAGAAAGGAATGATCGCGGCAAATCCCGCATGCGTGAAGAGTCCGCAAGTAACAACTTCATTCTACATGGTTGGTCAATGGGCCAGAACTTTGCATTGCCAATTGCCAGGAACAGGCACAGCCGGATGCTTGGCTCTGTTTTCGCTTGTCATAGATCAAGAGAGCGAATTCCCGCGAAAGCTGCTCAGTGGGGAAGGGCTTTTTTGGGGGGCCAATCGAATCGCCGGAACCTTTGCTGGAACCGCGGCGGATGAGCGATCTCGTCCGAGTTGTCGGCCATAGCTGAAATCCGGTTCTCTGACTTCTGGAACAACTTGACGACATGTGTAGGCAAGTGTATGACTACACGTATCGTCGCGCTGGCCGCTTCCTGGTCGACGCGGGTACCAGAGTTCCTTTCGGCTGTTGTTGGGGAAAGTATGACCAGGTCCAAAGTCTTGCGAGTTGGTTTGCGCCTGTGCCTGGCGCTCTTGTTCGGCTTGTGTTGCTCGCTTGAGCCCGTGTTGGCGGATGATCCGGAGATCACGACTGAACCGGAGATTACATCGCCAATCGAATATTCGTTGCGGCCGATGCCAACTGGCGACCGCACGAACCTGGAAATTGAGGTTCGTTTTGCGGTGAGTGATGTGGACCCGTTTGAGATTCAATTGCTGGCGGACAATTATGGAACGCCCAACCTGCATGAATCGATAAGCGACTTGCGAGGCGAGTCCGGAACGCAAACCCAACGCAGCGACGATGGGACGACTTGTAAAGTCACGCCGCAGGCTGATGGCCGCGTACATATCTCCTATGTGATTTCGTACGATCCGCGCGAGATGGATTCGCACGCGTATGGACCACACGTAACGGAGAACAACTTTCACGTGGCCGGGTGCCAGTGGATGTTGCGGATTGGCAATTTGGCTGAAGAGCACGAGTACGCGATTGAGTTGCGCGAGATTCCCGACGGTTGGGAAGTCTATTCCACACTCGCTGCCGATCCGGCGCAACCGATTCAAGTCACGGCCAGCTTCAACCAACTCATCGGCTCGATGCTGGGAGGCGGCTCGCAGTTTAGCCGGCACTTTGACATCCGCGGCCGGCGGCTTTCCGTGTTTGTTCAGGATGGTTTTGAGTTGTCCGGTGAAGAAATCGCGGCGGCCGCTGAGAAGATTGTCCGCGCCCAACGAGCCTGGCTGAATGACTACGATCAGCCGTTTTACAACATCACGCTGTTGCAGCGAAGCAACGTTGTAGCGGGAAATTCCGTGCCCAACATGTTTGTCTGCTTCTTGCGGCCGACTGTGGAGATGGACGCAGTAACTTTGCTTTGCTCGCACGAGATGTTCCATGCCTGGCTGCCCAACAAGTGCCGGATCTTGCGAAAGCCAGGCGACCACAGCTTCAAACACGAGTGGTTTTCCGAAGGTTTTACTGAGTATTTCGCCCGCCGGATTTTGCTGGAAGTTGGCTTGATTGATCAGGCCGAGTTTGTGCGGCGTTTCAATCGCGACATTCGCGATTTGATGGACAACCCTAGCCGGCTGGATACCTATGCCGCTCTGCAGCAGCGGGCCGAGGCGGGAGAGTTTCGCTCCGAGCAGAAGAAGCTGGCCTACATTCGCGGAGCGTTGATTGCGTTGAACTGGGAAACGCAACTTCGCGAGCAGGGATCGGAGCAAGACCTGCAAGACTTCATCCGCAACCTGGTGACGCTGGCCGGAAAGTCAGATGGCGAGATCACCGAGGAGGCCTTCTTTGCCTTCGGTGAGGATTACGGACTTGATATTGTTGGCGACTTCCAACGTCACATGCTGAAGGCCGAACCGATTGAGGTTACGCCGGGTGCCTTTGGTGCGGAGTTCCCGCTGCGAACCACGACCATCCATTTGTTTCACGCAGGCTTCGATGTGCAGCAAAGCCGGGCAGCCCAACAAATCACCGGAGTTTCGGATGGCGGCCCTGCGTTCGAGGCTGGCCTTCGCGACGGCATGAAACTGGTTTCACTACGCAACTCCAGCAGGTTCTCCAACAGTTGGTTTCCAGACCGGCCAATCATTGTGACAGTTGAGGTGGACGGGCAAGAGCGAGAGATTGAGTACCTGCCCCGCGGCGAGGAAGTTGAAGCGCAGCTGTTCGAAGTGGAGTAGCGGGGAAAAATGGGTGGCATGGTCACATCGCGCAGCAGAGTGACCATGAATACGCGCCGCCCTAGTAATTTGCGCGGGTATCGGGTGCAAGCGCAAGCGCGGCCATCAATTGATTGAGTTCGCGTCGCCCGCACCAATACGAAATACAAAAAACCACACGGGCAAAGTCACCCGTGTGGCATTGTGTTCGTTGGCTTGTTGTGTTCGTTGGCTTGTTGTGTTCGTTGGCTTGAAGCCTGTGGCTACTTCCAGGGGAAGTCTTTGCCAGTCAGAGTTTCGTACGCCTCGATGTACTTGTCACGAGTGCGGCTGACGATCTCTTCTGGCATTTCCGGCGCGGGGCTGTTCTTGTCCCAGTCGGTCGTTTCCAGCCAGTCCCGGACGAACTGCTTATCGAAGGACGGCGGCGAGCAGCCGGTCTTGTATTGATCGGCAGGCCAGAAGCGGGAACTATCGGCGGTGAGGACTTCGTCAATCAGGATCAACTCGCCATCCACCTGGCCGAATTCGAACTTGGTGTCAGCAATGATGATACCTTTGCCGGCGGCGTAGTCCGCGCCGGACTGATAGATGTCCAGGCTGCGCTGGCGGAGTTCTTCCGAAACGTCCTGACCGACAGCTTCCACCATCCGCTCAAACGAAATGTTTTCGTCGTGGCCATCGTCAACCTTGGTGGCGGGCGTGAAGATCGGCTCGGCCAGCTTCTGAGCTTGTTCAAGACCTGCCGGCAGAGTGATGCCGCAGACGGTGCCTTGCTTTTGGTACTCCTTCCAACCGGAGCCGACGATGTAGCCGCGGACGACGCATTCGATGGGCACAACTTCTGTCTTGCGAACCAACATGGTGCGGCCGCGGAGTTGCTCGCGATCGACGCCCTCAGGCAGGTCCATCGCATCCACATCGGACGAGAGCAGATGGTTGGGCACATCCAGGCGATCAAACCAGAACTCGCTGAGCGCGGTGAGCACGCGGCCTTTGTCCGGGATGCCATTGGGCAAGACCCAATCAAAGGCACTGATGCGGTCCGTGCTGACCAGCAACAGAGCATCGCCCAGGTCATAAATATCTCGAACCTTGCCACGCCGGACGGGGAACTGGGAAAGGGAAGTGGAAAGGACTGCGGTCATATTTGTGCCTTGTGGGAAAGGTCCGCGAAGCTGCCGCGGACAAGAATTCGTGCGAATCGCACGCGCGAGCAACCTCGCGGACGTTTGTCACCTAGTCGGAGTATATCCATGCACGGTTTGTTGACAAGCCGCGCCGGCTGGAGCGGCACAGTTATGGTCCAGCCGGGGAAATTGCGCGGAGTATGCGCAGGTTGGGCACGTCGTGATCGGTGCGCGCTTGGCGAATTCTCGCGGCGTTTTGCCGTCGCGTTTTCAGCAATGCCGTCGCTCAATCATTCCAACTGAACATTCGCGACCAGAAGCCACGCTTCTTGGGCGGCGGAGTGACGTACGTGGTCTCCGCGTATTCGTCATCGTCGTTGGATTCCTGGAAACCGGCGAACAAGCTGGGCGAGTTCCGTGCGGCAGAGCCACCAGCGGCGACCTCGACTTGAGCGCCCTCAGGCGTAAACCGGCGGCCAGGTTGCGGCAAGGCGTCCACTTCCAAGCGGCAGTTGTTGGACAACAGGCTCCGCTGGTTGGCTTCTTGCAAGAGTTCCACAACGTCGTGATATTGCCCGCCAAGTTCGGCGATCGTGCGAACCACTTCGTCGACGTTGTTGGAAATCAAACGCTTTTGTTCCGGCTCGTTGAGCGAAATCTTGCTGACCAGGACGGAACCATCACGCTGACCGCGGACGACAATCTCCGCTCCGGCGTCCAGGATGAACGGCGTCATCAACTGAACATGCTGGCCAAAGACCACAACTTCCGGGCGGAAGCTCGTGGTGATGTGAATCATCGGCGCGCCGCCGGATGAAATCAGGTGATAGGCAAATTTGTCTTTGAGCGCCTCGTCCGGACGGACCAGGACGTCGTTGGGGTTCATAGCCCAAAGCGAACGGAACGCGCCATAGCGAGTTTCCGCGCTGGGGACGTGCAACAGTTTGGTGAGTTCCGCGTAGGCGTCCGCGTCGTTCATGCTGGCCAGGGCCGTAAGAGCATAAATGCGGAAGGCTGGATGTTCTCGCGCGGCTTCGCCAAGCGCCGCGGCCGCATCTCGTTTGGTCTTCACATCGTCCACATAGGCCAACGCTTCGGCCGCATAGAAGCGGACTTCGGCGTAGGGGGAATTCAGCCCTGAGACAAGCGCGGGAATGGCATCGTTGCCGATGGCTTCCAGTTCCAGCGCCGCCCGAGCAGCTTCGGCAGGCGTGTGCAATTGTTGCTGCAGTCGGTCCAACCGCTCGATGCGATCAGTCGGAGATTCTCGCAACGGCAAAGCGCCTACAACGCGAAGGTAGCGCGCGACGTTGTGCTTATAGTGCGGGTGGATCGCCAGTTCGATGAACTCATTGGACTTGGGATTGGCGACTTCTTCCTTGGTGCCGGAACGGAAAGTGTGGAAGCGACGGTTGGCGGCTTCACCCACCTGAGCACTGTACGAAACAGTTTGGAATTCCGGTCGCAGAACCAAACCCAGATCGTGCGGCTTCAGACATTTGCCGCCACCCAACACGCGGCCGCGGAGGGCATCGGCTTTATCCGCGGAAGGATCAACCAGTACATACCCTTCGCCCAGAGCCAACAGCGTGCCGCGTCTCAGGCTGCCGCCGGCGATGGCAACTTCCGTGAGTCGCGTGGGCATCAGGAACCCACCGCGCAAGTTGGTTGCGGAAGAACCGCCGGGGATCTTAACTTCCATGTCGAATGAATCGCCGCGCTCCATGCCGGGACGGATCACGCCGCGAACAATCACCAAGGCCGTGCTTGTGTCAGCCAGCAACTTCTCCGGCTGGTCAACTTCGCGCTTCTTCATTTCTTCCAGTAGTTGGGAGCGATAGACCGAAGGCTCCGGATTGCCACCGGTCCCTGGCAAGCCAACAACCAGCCCCACGCCTTCGACATCGATGCGATCACGTCCGAACGCGACGGCAACGTTGTCCACCAGCGTCACGGAGTCTAGCGGCTGCTGCTCCTGATCATCAGGACTTTGCGAGTTTGCCGAGATGGGCGAGAACCAGCCCTGGCAACCAGTCAGGCAGAACGCGAAGAGCAACAGAGCCAAGAGTGTGTGCGATCTCATGCCGGTGCGGCTCCAAGGTCAAGCGAATTCAAATGAACTTCGCGTGGCAATCTTGCCATGCGCCACACGGTTTATGCGTACGGTCAAGCCGACCGCAGCGCAATACGCCGCGAGAAACATGGTTTGTTGATGTTGGGAAAGGTCCACAAGGGGCGCGGACAGTATTGATTGGTCACCCGCGTGTCAAGATCGCTTGCGGGTGTTGGCGGGCGCTAGATGAGGCGGAGCGTTATCGATGGGAATCCCGCAGGAAGTGGTCAAGCATTGCAAGCTCATATCGTGGCCAAGCGAGATACCGCCAGATGCAGCCACCACGGATTTGCGGGGCTTTGTTGCCCAACTCTGGCTTGGTAAGATGTGCGAGAAGCTTTCCGGCTGTTCCTCACGTTTGCAGAACAGGGGCAGCCGCCCTCAGTCACTTCCTGGCAATTCACGGAGCGCCAGCACTGATGTCGCAATCGCACGAGCTTGCCAAGCCTGAATCCGCATCACGACCAAACGCGTCGACCATCAGTCGTCAGCAATCGGGTTGGCAACAATTTGGTTTGGCTGTCGCGCTGGTCGTGCTGGCAATCGCCACGCGATCCCAGTTGCAGTTTGGCGATCCGCTGTGGAACTTCACGCCCATGGTGGCAATCGCACTGTTCGCCGGGGCGTTTTTTCGCCAAGGTTGGGCGTTTGTCATTCCGCTGTCGGCGATTCTGATTAGCGATTGCGTGATCGAAATTGCATATCGCTTGGGCTATACCGAAACCTGGGGCTTCTACATCGGATCGCTTTACAACTATCCCGCGTGGATTTTGCTGGTCGGCTTGGGCGTGTTGCTGCGTCGCCCCTATCGCTGGCTTTCCGCAAAAGGGAAATCCGGAGCGTTGGGATTCCTTGGACTGGCAGTGGCCAGCGGCGCATTGGGCTCTGTGGTCTTTTTCCTGGTCTCCAACTTTGGGGCGTGGATCGAGTTCTCGCTCCGCTTCAACTCATACGAGTTGTCATTTGCCGGGCTCATGAATTGTTACGCGGCCGGTCTGGCCTTCTACCGCCAGAACGGAACTCTCTACGGTGACTTGCTCTACTCAGCGGTGCTGTTTGGCACGTATCTGATTGCCCTGCAACTGATTTCCAGTTGGAGTCTGAACCGCCAGGAACTCGCCTGGGCGCAGGCTGAGAAGAATCGCTAGTGCCGGCTTCCAGAGCATCAAACGCGTCGACCATTCCCGCGCAAGCGGGAATCCAGCGCGTTAGGTTGGACTCTGGATTCACGTCTGCGCGGGAATGACGAAAGTGCATTCTCGCGATTTTGCCCTCGTAACTGGCATAATCGGCAGCATTTCTTGACCCCCAAAAGCAGGCGTTCCAGAATAGGGCAGGACCGCTTTCGTCTGCTTCTTGAGAATCCAACGAGGGAATTGATGCACCTCGCGCGCTGGCTTTGGTTGTTGTTGCTGTCTTGTAGCGTTTGCTTCCTGTCGCCGCATTCGGCGGTCGCTCAAGACATGAACGATGACGGTGACGACGCAACGTTTGCGCATGCGCACCCGGAAGACTTGGGCTTGCAGATTCCCGTCGGCGAGCCGATCGCCGGCGGCGGACGCCGCGTGACCGTTTCCGCGGATGATGGAGCAATCGTTGTCGCCAAACTGCATGTCGAGATTGGCGATCGCTACATCGTCATTATGCCTGACGGCAAACTTCGCAGCATTCCCACAAGTGCGGCCGAACTGACCGAGGAACCGTACGTTGGTTACACGTCGGACGAAATGATCGAGCGGTTAACGGCGGACCAGTTCCCGGAATTCAACGGCCGCAAGACAACGCACTTTGTCTTCATCTACAACACCAGCCCGGAATTCCAGACGGCAACCAGTCGGATCCTAGAATCGATGTATCGCCCACTGCTGCAATACTTCAAGCGGCAGAAGTTTGAAGTGGCCGATCCGGACACTCCTCTAGTTGTGATCATGTTCCGCACACGCGAGGAGTTTGACGCGTTCCGGCCGATGCCCTCTGGCGTGGCCGCATACTATGACATGGTCTCCAACTATGTGATCTTGCACGAACAATCCGAGCTCACGGAGATTGCGCCGGAGCTGGCGGTCAAGCAATCGATCTCGACGATCGCCCACGAAGGCGTTCATCAAATCCTCCACAACATCGGCGTCCAGCAACGGCTCTCCGAGTGGCCGCAATGGATCAGCGAAGGGCTGCCGGAATTCTTCGCGCCCACGGACACTAGCCGGCGGATCCGTTGGAAAGGCCTGTTTCAAGTCAACGATCTTCGGCTGCATACCCTGGTCAAGCACTTTGAAAAAGTGGGAGTGGATGCCGGGCGCGCCCAGTTGATTGATCCGGTGATTGCCGCGGACGAGTTGGACGCCTTGGGTTATGCCAAGAGTTGGGCCCTGACGCATTTTCTTTCGAAGGCCCGCCGCGACGAAATGTTCGATTTCCTCCGCGAAGTTTCGACCGCCGAACCTTTGGCCGAGCCGATGGATTCCGAAGCTCTTTTCAAGAAGTACTTCGGCGAGGACACGGATCAACTCTCCACGCTGCTAACGGCTCATCTCAATAAGATGGAGTATGTTGATCCTTGGGAAAACCAGACGCACTACCTGGTGATGGTCGAAACGGCAACCGACCGCCAGACGTTGGTCACGCCGTCGCCAACACGCATCGAGCAATGGCGAGAAGAACTGTCGCACAGGTATGGCAACGCGTTCCAAATCAATGTGCGCGCCTATGCCAATAAGGGGCAAGCCCGCAACGCCGGGAAGCTGTGGCTGGGCAGATAGCGTCTATCGCGGCATCAGATTCCGCAAACCCAGCGAGAAGATAATCCGCAGTGCGGAGAACGCTTCGGAGTTGTCAATCTTGGAGACGCCGCGCTCGCGATCGGCGAATGTGATCGGCGTTTCCGCCATGAGAGCGCCTGCGCGACGGCAACGCCAGAGGATTTCTTCCTGGAAGGAGTAACCCCGCGAGCGAATCTTGCCGAGATCGATCTTCCGCAAGAGTTCCGTGCGGTAGCAGCGATACGAACCACTGCAGTCTTTCGGTGAGAGCCACAACAGCCAACGCGAGTACAGGTTGATGGCTTTGCTCATGAAGTGGCGTTTGAAGCCCCAGCCTTCGATCTTGCCGCCGGGGATGTAGCGCGAGCCAATCATGACATCTCGCGGCGGGCCGTCGGCTGGGTTCATGCCTTCGATCAAAGCCGGCAAGTGCCGAGGATGATGGCTGAAGTCTGCGTCCATGTTGAGCACATAGTCGTAGTTGTGCTCCAGCGCGTATTGCATGCCGGCGACAATCGCCGTGCCCAGGCCCAACTTGCCTTCGCGGTGAAGGCAATGCAGCTTGGGGTTGGATTCCGCTTGTTCATCACACCAGTCGCCCGTTCCGTCCGGCGAGTTGTCATCAATGACAAGGATCTCGGCCTGAGGCGCGTACCGGAATATCTCCTCCACCAAGGTTGGCAGATTCTCACGCTCGTTGTACGTGGCAACAGTAACGAGCAGCCGTTCCGGTTGGTTTTCTGAATTGGCCAAGGCTTTAATTCCGAAAAGTCTGATGCTGGATTGTCGCAGGCTGTGATGTTTCTCGTCCAGAGAACTATGAAACTCCAGGCAGGCTGAGATCAAGAAGGATTGCCTGCCTAAGCCCTGAAAACATACAACGTTACAACACGCGCAGCCGGACGAATCCACCCGATTTGGTGTGTTTAAGATGTTGATTTGAGGGGGTTTGCGCCGGAGAATTAACCAAAGCGGAATTTGGATCGCAATCTCGGCAGCCGTGTGACCTGCCCTGCGGGGCGTTTCCTGCCGATATCCTTACAGTAGCCAATCACTGCCGTTTCCGCACATTCCTGCCGCTTGCCCCAATTGCGTCTCGCCGGGCAACTTTCTGCTAGCACCCATGGCACTCTTTGTTTCCACATCAGAACGTGACACTTCCGAGCGAGTTGTTTCGCCGGGAATGCGCGGATTTGTGCTCTGGCTGCTTGATCGTTTGTCGATTCCCTGCGTTGAAGAAGCGGACGATTTGTATCGTTTGGCGTTGCCAGCCTCGCAGCGAGAACACTTCGAGAACCGTCCAGAGGTCTTGTTCACATTTGACGCCCAGCGATATGACGGCGCGGCCAAGAATGATCTGGAGTTTGCCGCTCCGGGACACCGTTTGTTTCGCTGGTTGTTTGAACAATCGCTGAGCGCCAACGTGTTGCATAAGATGGCTCCGCCCCAACAACCGGAGCACGTCTCGGAAATCTCGCAGCGACTGTTCTCCGCATACACAATCGATGGCGGCAGTGTCCACCTGGCCGGCTGCACATTGGAAGACCGTTGGGTTGTCCGCTTTGTGCGCTCATCCGCCAACGACGCCAATGCGGAACTTGTGATTGGTCCAGACGGCCGAGAACTCGCCAGCGAACTCCGTCACGAGTTGGGCATGGATCAATTGGCGGAAGTCGCCACGCCTGATGTTGCCATGGACAACGTCCCCGCACAAAACGGCAAGTCCGAGTTTGGCGCCACGCCAAGATCAGTTTCTCCGCAACAACTCGCCAGAATCGCTGAGCAAATCCAGCTGGGCATTCGGCGATTGGTCGGTCCCGCCAATGAGGGTGCCCCCGGCAAAGAAGGCTCTGCCCAAGGGCATCACGACAACGATTCCATCACGGCCATTCGCGATGCTCTGCAAGACATTGCCGAGGTCCAGTTGATTCGCACGCGCTGGGTTTCCGGCAAGTTGCGATTCACTTATCGCCGGCAGACCGTTGATGCCGCTTTTGCTGGCTGGGCGAGAAGTTTGACTGCGCCGGAAGTGGAATGCCCTCGGACAGGCAAGCTGACGCGGCACCTTTCCACCACGGACGACGAACGACTGGCCGCGGCCGAATCGATCGAAACGTGCGAGAAAACGGGCCAACGCGTGCTGCAAGGCGAACTGGAACAGTGCAGCATTTCCGGCACGCGATGTTTGCCGGAATACCTGGGGCATTGTGCCGTGACAAACCTGCCGGTGATGCGGGAGACGCTCGTCGAATGTCCTCACTGTCGCCAGCAAATCAGTCCCGCGTCACTTTCCGGCGCAAAATGTTATGGCTGCCGGAAGCTTGCTTCGGTCTCCAAGAATGATGCGCGGCTTTCGCTCATTCTGACGGAATACCCCAAGCTGGATGAATGGCGCCGGTGGCGGCTATCAGAAACGGAAGTCAATTTCATCGTCACCGCTCGACGCGGTTTTCAACGCTTGATGGTGGTGATTGAGAAAGAAACCATGCAGGTTGGCTTCTTGGCGAGAGCCGGTTGGCGCCCGCGCTGGACAGCGGTCGAATCGGTCGAGGAACAAGCCGAGATCCTTGGCGCTTGGAGTTAACTCGCCTGGAGGTGACTTTCCAATTGGGTGCGCTGAGATTCGTTAGAGCTTCACCATCGCCAAGCCGCAGCGCATTCGCGAACACTTCAATGTCAAAAAGAAAACCGCGCGCCCCTGAGTTGGGACGCGCGGTTGAGTTGTTACAATTCGTCAGCGATTGGAGATTAGCCTTCGCCGCCGGGGAGCTTGCCGTCTTTGATCAGATCGCCAAACGTGGGCGAGCTGTCGTCACCGGACTTGCTCTTCATGGCTGCGACTTTTTGCAAAGCTTCTTTGATCTTGTCCGGTTTGGTTGCATCCGTTTTACGATCAAGCAGCTTGGCCAACTCTTCTCCGTAAGCGTTGCGATCTTTCTTGTTGATGCCTACATGGCAAACGTTGCATTTCACTTCGTTGACTTTCTTGGCAAACTCCGTCCCCTCCTTGACATACATCGTGTCAAACTCTTTCTTGAAGGGCGGGATTGCATATGCGTCACGGACGACCGCGCTGGCAGCGAAAACGCCAACCATGACAAGTAGCGTCGATGTCACGAGCTTCTTCATTCGCAAACTCTCCAAACGAAATCTCAGCGGAAGAAATCCAGTAATGGGGAACTCTACGCTCCTCACCCGGTTGGGTGGAGGGCAAAAACTGTCTCGCCATAGCAAAATGGCGTAATCGGTGGGACTGCCCAGGACACCATTAGTATTCTCGTGGAAAGCTGTGTCAAGGATGATCTCTTTGCCGGGTTTGCCTAGAATCCCAATTGGGCGGATTCGCACGACTCAACAACAACCAACTCTTAGTTAAGGAAGGAAATTACCGTGGCTGAATTCGAAGAAATGGACTTTGAGTCTCAGGAAGAGGGCGGTGGCTTAGATGAGGCCGCTCTCGATGATGATGATTTCGATGACGATTTTGACGATGACTTTGAAGAACAATTGAATTCCGATCTCGAAAACGAGATCGCGGAAAAGTTTGCGGATGATGGTTTTGATCACATCCTCAACGCCGGCAAGGAACCGGATGACGCCGTCTTCGATGATGATGAAGACAGCGACGAAGAGCCTGCGAAAGAGGATGGCGAAGAAGAAGATGACGACTAGGCTTTTGTCCCGACGTCGATTTTTCGCTTGGCGCGTTAACAAATTCGTCAAGAAAAACGCACGAAATGCGTGACGATTCACAGATTCACGGTTACCATAACCCCACCAGTGGAGGGTTCCCCAGTTCACGTCAAAAGCAGCGGCACCGGAACACCGCGCTCACATCGACACCTCTGGGGCAAAATCGAACATCTCTGAATGGAGGCGATTGAACAAAGAAGCAGGCACGTCTTTTGGCAGATTCTTCACCGCTAATCTGAACGTTTCGTGCGAGGTGCCCCCGTGAGTGGCAAATCCTTCCCCCATGCGACGAAATTAAGCGATCTATGTTCTAACGCAAGTGCTGTCCCATGTGTCCAGCGCTGGCGAAAGCAAGATCAGATCGAATTCGACACGGAATTCTTTGTCCGGATGTTGGGCCGCAGCCCAAATTCCGTTGATGCATTGCGAATCGTCGGCGAGTTGCTTTCGCATCGCGGGCAGCACAAAGCCGCCCTGGCGATCGACAAGCGGTTGGCTCAGCTCTGCCCGGAAGATTGCGTTGTGCATTACAACCTGGCGTGCAGCCTGGCCTTGCTTGGCCGGGAAGGAGCCGCCGTGTCTGAGCTCAAGCGAGCTTTTCGCTACGGATATACCGATCTGGAATACATGGAACGAGATCCCGATCTGGCTTCGGTTCGCAAGAGTTCCGCCTATCAGTCACTCGTTGACGAAATGACGGCCGCCTCGGGCGAATTCTACTTCGATCTCGAATCCGATCTCCCGTAGCTGTGCCTCGGGGCCAATCTGGGCTGCCACGTTTCGGTAATCGACGCTTGGCTTTCTGACTTTGTTTGGGCCTTCGACTTGGTCCAAAACGAGTCTCCGCATTGGATTACGCACAATTCATGGCATTTCGCCGGTCCAATTTCCAGGATTGGGTGTTTAAAATGGAGGAGGCCGGACGCGGGTGGCATGCTTGCATTCTCTCCTCTCAACGCTGGCATCACTCTTGGCGAATGGCCGCGGCAAATCACCAAGAATTGCGAATGTCAGCCTGGTGGTGGGGATTCGCAACATCCAGCAGGCACTGATGGCCGAAGTCTGCTACGAAGGGGATCGCTGTATCAAATTGAAATGCTTGGATCCAGCTTTGCATTTGATCCCCATCGCACGATAGCGACAACATATTGCCACCGCTTTCGCCGCGCCGCTTAGTTCAAGAACACCGCATCAGGCGCTACCTACGGAGTTGCCATGTCCACCACAATTCAGCCAACGGAAAGCCGCCAGGAAGACACCAAGCGCCCAGCAGCGGCTCCGGACATCAGCCTGATTGATGACGGTCACGAGTACGCGGCTCAAGGATCAAACTGGCTGAGAAACGTGATCCTGGGACTGTTGGCGCTTGCCGTCTTGGTTGGTGGAGTCTGGGGAGGTTACGCCCTGCTCACGTCTGGTGGTGAAACGGCCTCGACTGTCGAAACTCATAATGTCTCTCTGGAGGACATGCTGGTCACAGTGATGGAATCCGGCACTGTCGAAAGTGCGAATAACACCGACATCAAATGCGAAGTCGCCGGCGGAACCACAATCCTGTGGATCATTAAAGACGGAACCGTGATCGAAGAGCCTGGCGAAGTCCTTGTCAGGTTGGATTCCTCAACCATCCAAGAAGAAGTCACCCAGCAAGAGATTGTCGTCGAACGCGCACGCTCCACGGAGATTCAAGCCGAAAAGAGCGTTGAAGTCGCAAAGATCAACGTTCGTGAATACGAGGAAGGGACGTTCCTGCAAGAGAAGCAGACGTTGGAATCTGCCATCGTCGTCGCGGAGGAAAACCTTCGCAGCGCCAAGAACGCGCTCGAGCACACGCAACGCATGTTCCGCAAGGGCTACGCGACTCAGCTTGAGTTGGAAGCTCAAAAGTTTGCCGTGCGGCGAGGCGAGTTGGACCTGGATGCCGCGGAGACCGCCAAGATGGTTCTGGTGGACTTCACTAAGGAGAAAATGCTGGAGGACCTCAACAGCCAGGTGGCCACAGCGGAAGCAACTTTGTCCTCCGAGCGAAAGGCCCTCGAACTTGAAGAAACAAAGCTCGAACGCCTGAAGACCCAGCTGAGCAAGTGCGTCATCACGGCTCCCAAAAGAGGCATGGTGGTTTACGCGAATGAAAACGATCGCCGCGGCAACGATGGTGTGCAGATTGCCGAAGGCACGGCAGTTCGAGAACAACAAACCATTTTGCGGTTGCCTGACCTGAGCGTGATGCAAGTCAAAGTCAGCGTTCACGAATCGCGCGTCGATCAGATCGGGAAAGGCGATCCCGCAAGCATCGAGGTCCTTGATCGCAGGCTGACAGGCTATGTCGAATACATCGCGAATCAGCCGGCGCAGGATGGCGGTTGGCGCGGCGGAAACGTGAAGAAGTACGATACTATCGTGACGATCGACCCTGACTCGATTGGAGAGTTCGACCTCAAGCCCGGCATGACGGCGAAGGTTGAAATCCTCGTCGAGGACAAGAAGCAAGTCATCGCCGTGCCCAACTCGGCCATCTTTGAGGACTTTGTCTGGTTGCGCAAAAAGTCTGGCGAATTCGTACAGCACGATGTCAAGTCAGGCGTTTCCAACGAACGTTTCGTCGAGATCATTTCTGGCTTGAACGCTGACGACGTGATCGCCCGAATTCCGAAGCATGACTTCAAAGATGACATCGACGCGATCCGCGCGGAAAAGCCGCAAATGAACACCGCGGCAATGTATGGGGAGCCACGCCCTGGCATGGGAGAAGGTCGTGGTTCAGGCGCGCGTGGTGGCGCGGGACGGGGTGGCGGTGGTCAAGGACAAGGTGGTCAAGGTCAAGGCCGCGGATTTAACCTTCCCACCTTCAGTGACACTGACACCAATGGCGATGGTTCCATTACCAAAGATGAAGTGTCCGGTCCCCTGGCCACTGGCTTTGACCGCGTCGACTCCAATGGAGATGGAAAGATTGATTCCACGGAATGGCAAACGATGATGGATCAATTCGGCAATTCGCAACAGCAATAGCGTGCCTGCTCAGCCGATAGGGCTGGCCGCATCGTCATTCCATTCACCGCCGTGCTCAAAAAGATCCTGCTGACATTGCGCCTGGGCTTCTTTAGCCTGCTGCTGCACAAAATGCGGTCAACGCTGGCCGTTGTGGGAATCATGATTGGCGTGACGGCCGTGATTTGGCTTGTTGCCCTGGGGGAAGGCGTCAGCCAGGAAGCCCAACGCCAGATCAAGGACCTTGGCGCTACCAACATCATTGTCCGCAGCGTCAAACCGCCAGCGGGTTCTTCTTCGGACAACAACTCGCTCTTTTTGCCTTATGGCATTCTGCGCGAAGATTATCGCAGGATTGTTGGCAATGCCCGCTCCTTGACGCATGCCGTGCCCATGCGCGAGATTCCTCGCGAGTTTCGCAACGGTGCCCGCAGCGTTCAGGGCAAGCTCGTTGGCTGCACGCCGGAATACCAGGATTTGAATCACCTGACGCTTTGGCGTGGGCGGTTTCTCACATCAGGCGATCTCGATTCGCAAAAGAACGTCTGCGTCATTGCCAAAGCCGTGGCGGATGAGTTGTTCCCCGCCAAAGACCCTTTGGTCCAATCGGTTCAAATTGACGAAGACTTCTATAGCGTTGTGGGTGTGACAGATGACCGCGATCCCACTGCCTCGATTGGCGGCAGCTTGGAAGGGCGGGACTACGGCACTGACATTTACATCCCGCTGGAGACGCTTCGCACGCGTATCGGCGATCAGGTCTTCACTAGCCGCTCGAATTCGATCGAAGGCGAGATTGTCGAGCTCAGCCAAATCACGATCGGTGTGAACGATATCGATCAGGTGGATCACACGGCCGATATGATCCGCGGTTTGATGGAAGACCATCATCCCAACGATGACTTTGCCGTGGTTGTGCCCAAGGAGTTGCTCAAGCAAGCCGAAACGATGCGGATGATGTTCAACGGGCTGTTGATCATCATCGCCGGCATTTCACTTCTGGTCGGTGGCATCGGCATCATGAACATCATGTTGGCCACGGTCACGGAACGCACGCGCGAGATCGGTATCCGCCGCGCGCTGGGCGCCACACGGGCTGACATCATTCAACAGTTTCTTGTCGAGTCTGTTGTACTGACCGGCATTGGCGGAGCATTGGGGGTTGCCGTTGGTTTCTTCTGCAAACCGGCAGTGCGGGGAATTCGCTGGGTGCTCAATGAGTTCTTTGCCGAATCCATGGCCTCTGTTCCGCCTTCGATCCAAAACCTGGAGCCGCAGGTTGCGTATTGGTCCGTTGGAGTGGCCTTTGGTATTTCCGTAGGTGTGGGTTTGTTATTTGGTTTGTACCCCGCCAGACGTGCGGCCATGATGGATCCCATCGAAGCATTGCGGCACGAGTAGTCACACGATTCGCACATTCAAGCGTTGTTCCTCTTTCGTCGTTGTTCCTGAGTTCGCAGACTAAGTTGCCATGACCCTGTCCGATCCTCACGCTCGATTCACAAACCGGATCTCCGGTGAGGGGAACGGGCATGGTTCTCGACAGAAGATGGCAGCCCAGGTCATCAACCTGAAGAAAGAGTATCACCTCGGCGGCCATAACATCGTACGTGCGCTGAGAGGCGTTTCGCTCGATTTCCCCGAAGGCGATTTTGTCGCCATCATGGGCCAGTCCGGTTCCGGTAAGAGTACGCTGCTGAACTTGCTGGGGTGCCTGGATCGCCCTACTTCCGGCCAATATCTGCTGGGCGGAACGGACGTCTCGCGATTGTCTGACTATGACCTGTCGCGCGTTCGCGGACGCTTGTTGGGTTTCATCTTTCAGTCGTACAACTTGATCCCGCAACTGACGGTTGTGGAAAACATTCAGGCACCGCTCTTCTATCAAGGTCGCGTCGGCGCAAAAGAGACGGACCGCTGTGTCCGCCTCGCCCGCATGGTTGGACTGGCTGAGCGCTTGGATCATCGCCCCTTCCAGCTATCCGGCGGCCAGCAACAGCGCGTGGCAATCGCCAGGGCATTGGTCAACAACCCACGGGTGATTCTCGCGGACGAGCCCACAGGTAACCTGGACTCCGCCACGGGCGAAGAGATCATGCGGCTGCTGGAAGCGCTGAATGAATCCGGCCGCACCATCATCATGGTCACGCACGAACCTGATATCGCCCAGCGGGCAAAGCGCGTTGTGACAATGCGTGATGGTTTGCTTGAAGCGGCGCAGTGAGAGCAGCACATTGAAGCGGCAAACGCCGCACACTCAAGACTGGCGATCTCGCAAGCCACAGGCCAGCTCAACAATTCGCCATTCCAGCCAGTGCCGGTCAGCGTCTTGCTTGCGATGGCTCACAAAGCCGGTATGCCCTCCCGCGGGAACAATACTGACCCGCAAGTGGTCCGTTCGCGGCAATTCGTGAAACGTATCGACCGGGATCATGGGATCATCGGCCGCCGTGAGGATGAGCGTGGGCACGGCGGTTTGGCTGACCACATGCCGCGCGGCCGCGCGCACATAATAATCTTCGACACTGGCGAAACCCCATGTCGGCGCGGTGTACACATCATCAAGCTCGCGAAGAGTCCGCGGACGCCGCTTGAGTTCGGCCAGGGTGACGTCGTCCCGATGCTGTGCCCGATGTATCAATCTCTTGTAGAGAATGCCTGTGAAGTATCGATCATAGAAGCGATTGAATCCGCGACGCAGCAGATCGCTGGACCGCAACATGTCCAGCGGCGGACACACGGCCAACGCGCTGTCCGGCCGCGGAACATCATCCGCACCCATCTCGCCCAACAGCTTCAACAGCGCGTTCCCGCCCAAAGAGAACCCCGCGGCCAACAAAGGAGAGTCGCTGATCAACTTGCGAACAAGTTTCAGACTCGCGGCCACATCTTCTGAGCATCCGCAGTGATAACTCCTGGCCGCCAGCAACGCTCCGGCCCCGGCGCCGCGCAAATCCAGCCGCAGGCTTCGCACGCCTTGCCGGGTGAGCTTTCTGGCCAGGCGAACCATGTACGGGCTTCCGTGATAGCCGGCCAGCCCATGAATCAGCAGAGCCGCCGGATCGCCTTGCTTCCAGCCAGGCGGACAGTCATCGTGCAAGACCAGCTGATCGCCGTCGGCCAGCTGGACTTCGTGCTGAGTTGTTGGCAGCGCATGCCGGCCTGCCGGCAGCCAGGCGGACAGCACCGTTTGTACGTGACGGTTCCGCAGCAACCGCGGAGCGCGGAATTCCGGCCAACTGTCAGGCAACGCGAGCATGAAGTTTAGGTTTGTTACAAGGTTTCCTGCGTACCAGCGAAAAGCCTGAGCCTGCTGGATTTCCACAAAGTTCGAGTGCAACCGTCCCCGTCAGGCCACAAAATCCAGCTAATCCGGCTGCCATTGCCCTGGGTGCCAGCTTGTGGCAGTCTACGGTTTCGCCAGTGTCTTCCCGCAGATTTGTTGCCGGCACATCGCCGCCCGGCACATCCGCGTAAGCCTCAGCATATCCTTATCAGCCAAGGTCAGCGACCTGTGACGAACACCAAAGAGAAGCGTCATTACTTGCTCTTCGCCGTGATTGCCGTGCTGGGTTTGGCAACCGACCTGGCGACCAAGAGTTACGCCTTCGCGAAACTGGGGCACCCGCTGGAAAACAACGGGCAAGTCTCCTGGGTGATTGAAGGGTTCTTTGGCTTTCAATCCAGCCTGAATGAAGGGGCCCTGTTCGGACTAGGGCAAGGCTATAGCTGGCTGTTCATTGTGTTGGCGTTCGGCGCCATCATCGGGATTAGCAGTTGGTTTGCCGTCGGGACGCCAGGCAAAGATAAATTCTTGACGGTGATCCTGGCGATGTTGATCGCCGGCATCATCGGCAACGTTTATGACCGCATGGGCCTCCCGGCTTGGGAAGGAGACTGGACATGGCCGGTGGCCACCATCAATGAAAGGGCCGGGATTGAACATGACCAAGGCGAACGGATTTACGCCGTCCGCGATTTCATTCTCTTCCGCTTTGGCAGTTTCACCTGGCCAAACTTCAACATTGCTGACAGCCTGTTGGTCTGCGGAGTGTCGATGATGCTGTTTCATGCTTTCGTTCTGGAGCCACGTCAGCGGAAGCGAGAGTCAGGCGAATCGTCAGGCAAGGCTGCCAAAACAAACCAAGCCGAGAAAACGAACACGGCCGCAAAGACCTCAGTTCAAAAATCGACAAGCCCTGGTTGATGGCCAAGACGATTGACAAGCAAGTCGTCAGCAAGCATTGCCCTGACTGCGATGTGGACTTTGTCGTTGTGCGGGGATCCGTTTACGAACATGACGAGCCGTTGGGTTTGTATTTGATTGGCTTGCACGGCGATTGTCCAAGCCATCCGTTGGGCCATCTGGCGATTGCCGTCCGGAATCCTGCGGACTCAACCGCAATGCCGCAGGCAGCGGCCATGCGGGTTGAGTCAACTCAAGACCAGTGGCAATTCAAGTTCACGGATTGGACATCCTCTCCCTGGAAAGACGAGCATTACCTCGGCAAGATGCTCCCGGCCGCAGCCGTCCGCACAAGTCCCCTGCGCGAAACGTTCCTGGAAATTGCCGAACGCGTTGTCGGCGATCTTGTTGAAGTGCAGCAGTTTTTTGATTGAGTGCGGAAAGACCAAAACTGAGGGCTCCATCAATCGCGCCAAGCTGCACTCAGCACGACGAAACAATGCACAGCCAGAAAGTCAGCTAATCATCTAGTTGACAGAGTGCCACATGAGCCACGCTTCTACCATGCCAACGTCTGAGAGCGGACCTCCTTCGTCACGAGCGCTCTTTGAACTCGCCATCTTCTTTGCGCTGACGCTGTCTGCAAGTGCCAGCTTGGCAACGCTTGCGTACTTTTCCGGTGACGAGAACATTGCCTTTTTTATCGTCTTCAGCCCAACTCTCATCGCGATTTGTTTGACAGCGATGACCCGCGGGAAAGCCGGCGTACGGGAACTCTTGATCGAACAGTCACGGCGACGATTCAAAGCTCGCTGGCTATTGGTTTCGCTGCTGGCCATTCCCGCGATTGCGATTGTGGCGATTGGACTGCATGCGTTTTTCGGAGGGCCTGCCCTGGCGTTTCGCACAACTCAACTGATGCCGCAATGTGTCGTGATTTTGCTGATCGCCCTCGGTGAGGAATTCGGCTGGCGCGGCTATGCGCTGCCCCGATTGCAGGAACATTGCGGCCCGCTGCTTGCCAGCCTTGTGCTGGGACTGGCTTGGGGGTTCTGGCATTATCCCGGCTACTTGATCGGTGTGGGCGTGCCGCTTGACATGCCGTTCGATGTCTTCCTGCTATGGGTCCTCTTAGCGACGATCTTGATCACGTGCATTTACAATCAGACTGGCAACATCTGGACGGCCGTCGCCTTGCACGCAGCCGCAAACGCAACATTCAACTACCTGCCTTTGCTGCCGGAATTCATTGGGCAGTTGACGACCTTCTTGATATTCCTGGCGCTCTTGAGCGTAGTCGTCGTTACCGTCTGTCCAGTTCGTCGTTCGAAGACCGGTAGACCAATCCAAAAAGTCACAGACATATAGGCTTCGGGTGACATGCTCAAACTCATTTTGAAAACTTGTTTAGCGTGCGAGGACGGTGGCAGATTCTTGTGCCACGGAAGCGAATTCTGCCAGTGCTTTCTTGAACGTCAAATCAGACGCGAACGCACAGTTCAGTAACCGGCAGACTACACTTGCGAGTGGCACCCAAAAAGCACCCTCAAGAAAACGCCTACGGCACAAACAAGAGCAGGTACCCACAAAACAACGGGTGCCACTGCTGGCTTGTCCAGCAGTGAATCCGCTATGTTTCTTCCTAAGCCGTTGGTCTTTCACGTCGCTTGCCAAGTTCATTTGACCCTTGCCGAATGGTCGGTTTGAGCACTGCTGGACAAGCCAGCAGTGGCACCCAATTTGTTGTCTGTTGGTATCGGCAAAGCGCGGCGGGTGCCACTGGCAAGCGAAGTCTGCCAGTGCTTTCTTGAACGGCGAATCAGACGCGAACGCACAGAGCAGCAACCGCGAAACTGAAGGCAAGAAATCATGCTGAACGCAGTTGGTTTGAAGGTTCTAGGAGATTAGCCCCCAACGCAAGAATCACTGGCAGACTTCGCTTGCCAGTGCCACCCAAAAAAAGGACCCACAAGAAACATCCGGCACAGGCAAGAGCAGGAGCTAAATAGAAACGTAAGAATCACTGGCAGACTTCGCTTGCCAGTGCCACCCAAAAAAAAGCACCCACAAGAAACATCCGGCACTGACAAGAGCACGGAGCTAAATAGAAACGCAAGAATCACTTGCAGACTTCGCTTGCCAGCGGCGCCCAAAAAAAGCCGCACAAGAAAACGCCTACGGCACAAACACGAGCACAGGTGCCCAAAAAAACAACGGTCCGCCCCAAGCTGGTGCGGACCGTTGCTGCAAGTTCATTCGTCGTTCAATTGGGTGGCATGTTCACATCGCAAAGCAGGGTGACCATGAGTAAGTCTACTGACGACGATTGGCTGTCCCGGGATTGGGAGGGCTGTCTTTGGCATCTCCTGAATCCGCAACATCGGAGCCAGCCGCGTCGCTGGTTCCTGCGTCGCCTTGATCACGATTGCCATCCGTGCGATCCGTAGTTCCCGGGTCCCCGGCGTCGCTGGTTGCGTCTCCGCGATCCGTTGTTCCGCGGTCGCCGGCATCGCCATTGTCGGCTTGATCGGCCGTGCCCGGATCATCAGCAACATCACTTCCCAGATCTGCCAGGCGACGATTACCGGCATCGTCAGTCGCATCTCCCCCATCGCCCCGACGCTGCCGCACGCGGTTTCTCGGTTCGCGAGCGCCAGGATTGTCTCGCGCGGCAGGGTTGTCACGCACGCCAGGGTTGCGATCATCGTCGCGGTCCATTTCGCGGCGCATGCTCTGCACTTCGGAACGCAGCGAGTTGACCTCGGCTTGCAACGCACGAATCAACATCACCAATTCACGATCAGCGTTTGGGCCATCTTGCGGCTCTTCGGCTGGCGAATCGCTTGCGCGACGGCGTCGCGGTTGGGGCGCAGCTTCCGGAGGCGTTGGTCCGCCGTCTCCACGACGAGCACGCGGGGCGTTGTCGGGTTCCGGGACTCCTCGGCGAACGCGCGGGGCGTCACCAGGTTGGCCGGGTTCGCCCGGGCCAGCTCGGCGCGCACGCGGAGCATCACCCGGTTGTCCAGGTTCGCCAGGGCCAGCTCGACGAGCACGCGGAGCATTGCCCGGAGGGCCGGGCTGATCCGGACCGCCACGTCGAACGCGAGGAGCGTCGCCAGGAGGTCCTTGTTGATCGGCTCCAGGTCGACGCACGCGCGGTGCGGCATCAGGGCGATCTGCGGGAACACGAGCACGCGGCGGTTCTTGACCGGCGGGGCCAACGCCAGGAGGACCCATTCTTGTGCGAACCATTTCGCGAAGTTCGTTCGCCTGATCGACCAAGCCGGCCGCTTCCAGATTGTTGGCCGCCTCAAGAATCAAGCGGATTCGATCCTCGTAGGACGGATCTTGTTCACCACGTCGCCGCGGGGCAGGGCGATCTTGCGGGGCGCGACGTCGCGCCGCGCCTTGATCTTCCGGCGGCGTGTCGGTCGCCCGACGTCGCGCGCCTTGGTTGACTTCGCGGCGGAGCAAAGCCAAACGGTCTTCCAGACGGCGCGTGGCAACTTCATCGCCGCGCGCACGGAATCCGGCGATGCGGTCTTCCACTTCATTCATCCGTGCCTTCAACCGCGCTTCATCTTCCGCGAAACGGGCTTGGATCCGCTCCGAAGAGGCAGATTCCGCGCTGGCAACACGTTGTTGGATCGTCGCCATGTGCTCGCGCAACGCCGCCAATTCTCCATTGAGTTGGTGCGCTTGCTCAGCTTCGCCTTGAGCTTCCAGTTCGGCAATTTGCGTGGCAATCGCGGCCGATCGCGTTTCCGCGTCGGCCATTTCCGCAGCGAGTCGATCACGGCGATTCTGAATGTCCGCGGCCATGTTCTCTTTCACAACGGCGAATCGCGCGGCAAGTTCGTCCTTGCTGGCCAAGAGCGAAAGGATCTCCGCCTCGAGCACGGCCACTTCATCTTGTGCCGCTTCGGCCGCGGCGTCTTGGTCTTGGCCCGGATCGGGCGGACCGGAATCTTGTGCGCCGACGGTTCCACCGCCGAAGAGCAATGCCGCCAGCGCGGCGCCGGCGAACGACGTTCGCCAACTTCTGTTTAGGGAACTCACGTTGTTGTCTCCTCCAGAAGGGAGCCCGGGGCGAGCCCAGGCGGTGCCAATAAGACATCCGGCAATGATGCACACCGCTGCCAGAGTCCTAACAAACGGCCGCGAGCGACGCGGCCGACACGTGTCTTCATCAAGGTTCACCAGGCGTTCAATTCGCCGCGCGAGATTGGAACGCAAACCAAATCCGCCGGCGGAAACAAAGCCCACCGCGCGGGGACGCGCCAACCGCGAACCCAAGCGCAACAGCGATGTCGCCAGATGTTCAGGGCCATCGACCAGGCAGGTCGTTGCTTCGTCCGCGGTCAACTCGCTCTCAAAGCGAAACCGTGCGCGGATGGCCCAAACGGCCGGATTCCACCACAACGCACTGCAGATCAAGTCAGCGATCAGCAGCCACAGGGGATCGGCCTGACGCAGATGCGCCAGCTCATGAACGAAAACGGCTCGCTGACCTTCAGGCGTAAACTGCCGGCTGAAGTTGCGGGGCAACACCAGCGTTGGCCGGAACATGCCATACGCGAGCGGTCCGGCCAGCGATGGCGAGATCTTCAATTGCGGAACGCGGCGGCAATTCATGGTCGCCGCGACATTCGTCAGCGCTTCGGCCAGCCGGGAATTATTGTTCTCAGGCAATCTCGCTCCGTATCGCCAAAGCAAGATGCGTCCGCCGACCGCGCGAGCAAGAAACACTAATGCCACGGCGACCCAAATCAAACCAAAGACAGTGGCAAGCGTATCCGCGGAGCGGGGTTCTTGGTCTAAGTGATTCGTTTGGGCTTGAGCGCTTTCTGCAAAACCAAACGCCGCTGTTGATGGATCATCCCAATCGAATTCCGTTTCTGTATTGGGCGCGGCGGCCAACTCGGGCTCGAGCTGTTCTTCGGCAACATCGGCAAACTCTTGGGCGCCAAACGCGCCAGCAGCCAGCGGTAGCGGTCCAATAAACGGCGCATCCGTTGGGACATCGAGCTGAGGAACATCAAGTTGCGGGCCACCAAGTTGTCGAACATCTAGTTGCGGCGTGGCGGCATCCGTTGATCCAGAAAGATCCGCAGGGAATTCAGAGAGAGCGAAGTTTTCGTCCGCCAGGTCATCCCATTCGTCCGTTTGGTTCAAGCCTTGCGGATAGTCTGTGGACTCAATTGCAGGCGCGGCAAATGTTGGATCGTATTTGTCAGCCGGATTGTGATTTGCTTGAAACGATGAATTGGCATGCAGCCAGAAACTGAGTGGTTGGGCCAGCCCTGTCATTT
>CALJLD010000293.1 GCA_937982665.1 uncultured Planctomycetales bacterium | reverse complement strand
CTCTAGTCATCAGATGATTCCGCGCCGGGAATCGGGCGCATATGGTTCCAGGAATCCCATGGCAGTGATGTTTGGCACCGAAGGGTGGGGACTGCTGGTGGCCACACCGTGGGGCGAGGTTGATTTGCGAGAAGAAGAACGCGGGGTCTTCAAGCCTTGGCAGTCTCCAATAGAAACGGATGGCGGCAATCCAGGCGACAGAAGGCAAAGAGCCAATCTGGAGCGCGCGCTGCAAGGCCGCCCGCCCGTCGATAGCATCATCCCCGGCGCGTTCGACGTCTTCATCTTTGACGCGCGAACACCAGCGCTAATGATGCAGGATCTTTCGACGCTCACCGGTCCGGCCGTCTTACCGCCCAAATGGGCATTGGGCTACATGCAATCGCACCGTGAACTGACCGACGCAAACATGGACAGCGAACAATTGCTGCTGTGGGTTGTCGATCAGTTTCGTCAAAAGCAGCTTCCGCTCGACGCGGTCATCTACCTGGGAACCGGCTTCACCCCAACAGGCTGGAACACGCGACAGCCTAGTTTCGATTTCAACCCGCAGGTGTTTGACCGCGAACCGAAAGAGGTTTTGGATGACTTGCACGACCGCCATGTGAACGTAGTTGTGCACATGGTCCCCTGGGGCGAACGTCGATTGCCGACGCTGCACGGCACGATCCCGCCGCAAGAGTCCGAGACTCTCGATGCTTCGCACATCCAGAACTATTGGCGGGAACACAATAGCCTCATTCAAGCTGGAGTGGACGCATGGTGGCCTGATGAAGGAGATCGCTTCAACCTGTTCGAGCGCATGAAGCGGCATCAACTCTATTACGAAGGGCCGCTCCAGACGCAACCGGACGTGCGTCCCTGGAGCCTGCATCGCAATGGTCACTTGGGCGTTGCCCGTTGGGGCGGCTGGGTTTGGTCGGGAGACACGCAATCGGCCTGGAAAACACTCGAAGGCCAAATCGCGGTGGGCATCAACCATTCGCTCAGCCTCTCACCTTATTGGGGTTCAGATACCGGCGGCTTTTACGCCGGCGTAGATCCGCCGGAACTGAGTGGCGAACTTTACGCGCGGTGGTTTCAATTCTCGGCCTTCTGCCCATCGTTTCGCTCACATGGCCGTATCTGGCGGCTGCGCACTCCCTTTGGTTGGGGCCTCAGCGAGATGGGCTCGACCGAAGGCCAGCGATTTCCGCCTGATGTTTCCGAGCTGAACAATCCGGAGATCGAGCCTGTCTGCCAACAATACGCGAATCTGCGTTACCAATTGATGCCCTACACCTACACGCTGGCTGCCGAGGCTCGCGCAACAGGAATGCCGTTCATGCGGGCGATGTGGTTGCATTACCCGCAGGATGAACAGGCACGAAGTATGGGCAACCAATTCCTTTGGGGGCGAGATCTCCTTATCGCACCGGTCTATGAACACGGAGCCAAGACCCGCGAAGTCTACCTCCCTGCCGGCAATTGGTATGACTTCCACACCAACGAAACTCAGCAAGGCAATCAAACCGTCGGCCGCGAAGTCGATCTGGCAACGATGCCAATCTACGTTCGCGCCGGCGCGATCATCCCCTTCGATCCCGTCAGGCAATATGTTGATCAGCCGGTTAAGGCCCCGACAACCATCCGCGTTTACAGCGGTAATGATGGCGACTTCCGTTGGTACGAGGATGACGGCAAATCGCAAGCCTACACCAGCGGCCAATTCGCCTGGACGCGCATCCGCTGGGATGAAGACGCAAGAACGGTCACTATCGAACCGGACCCGGAAACCGGTCAGCTTGAGCAAGGTCAACGGGAACTCATCATCGAGTTATTTCCGCAGCGAACAACCAAGCGAATCATCTATGACGGCAAGCCGACCGAGGTGAAATTCTGAATCGGGCCTGGCCGCGTCAATCAACAGCATCAACGGCAAACGTCGCCGGCGTTGCAGCGCGAATCGGCTCCGCCATCATTGCGTCACCTTCAATGACTTCCGGCAATTGCCACACGGCCGTTCCGTCGCGATTGGTGAAATACATCCGGCTGCGCGAAAGCTCCAACGCGTTGCCGTCCGCCCAGAGTGCATAGAAATCCGGATGGGCATTGTGCGGTCGACGGGGAAAGTTGTGATTCCAATTGGAATTCGTCGTTAACTGCCGGCGCTTGGTCCAAGTCGTTCCGTAGTCTCTTGACGTCCAAAGCGAAATCTCGCCGCCGGTGCAAAACGGCTGCGGGCCGGGTTCCGTCGTGCCTAAAACACTCCATGTCTCGTTGCCGTCCGCGTCACGGTCAATCGAGAGCAACGCATAGTCGTAGTTGTGGTCGGTCGTCGTTACGTCACGCACCTGCCACGTGTCGCCGTCAAAGTGAGCCACGCGCAGCATCCGCGGATCATTCTTCGGTCCCGATTCATAGCCGGAGCTGTTGAGGTACAGCACAACCGGCTGCCCCGCGCTCGTGAAGGCAATGTCCTTCAAGTATACAAGCTGCTCATCGGCAATTGAGTCAATCGCCAACGCGGCGTTATCACGCTCCGTCAGCGGGAGATTCAAGTCCTCGCCGGCGGCGTTGGTCCACGTGTCACCACCGTCTTGCGTTTGCATGTAATACAAATTGGCCCGCGCGTTCAGTCCAACTGGCTCCGGGTGCATGTTGAACGCGGTCGCAAGCGTTTGTTCGTGCAACAGCGAAACCTGGTATTGCCCCTTCTCGATTCTGGAAAGCGGTTCGCGCTCGCCCCATTCGCGGCCGGTGGAACTTCGCCATTGATAGAGCATCCGCCGTCCGGCGTCATAGTGCGTATGCAAGAACACAAAGCCATGCTCGGGCAAATGCCAAGGCTGCCCATAGCTGAAGTTCTCGTCGCGGATCAGTTCGAATTCGTCAATCGCATACGGCTGCGTCGAACGATGAATATACGCACGCCGGCCAGTGCCGTGAGCATTTGAGAAGATCCAAAAATGGCCGTCATCATCAATCGCCAAAGTGGGATTGTCGTGGGCGTCGCTGGTCTTCTTGTTGAGCAAAACTCGCGGCCGCGCCACAAGCCCGGTCTCATGATCAAAATACGAGATCATGTGCAACAGTTCGTTCTTCTCCGCATTGCGACCGCCGAAAAAAAAAAAGAACGTTTTGTTGGCCGCCTCCGCGTAAATAGCAATCGGCATGTGTTGCTGCGGATACGTCGCCATACCGCCGGAATACTTGAAGCGGTATTCATCGCCCGATGGTTGATTGGCATACCAAATGCCGCGAAAGCCATCGGCCGTTGGCAAGCTGCGAATGCTGGTGGTGACTTCTTGGCTCGTTTGCGAGCGCTGATCGGCCAGAAGAACAGCAGCCTCTTTGCCGTGGGCCTGTGTCGCCCCAGTAGAGACAAATAAGGAACTAAATACGTCGCCAGCGAATCCGCCCACAGCGACGACAACAAGTCCGGCCAAAAACGAGGAGACGATTCTTGTACGCATGATCGGCATCTTAGACACTGGGCAGCGGAGGAGTCCGTTGGATAATCAAGGCTAACAACTTACACCATTCACCAAGTAGACGTCTCTTGCAACCATGGCTTTATTCTCTCGCGACGAAATCCTGACCCGTCTCCGTGCCAAAGTTGATGCCGGCCAGCCGATTGTCGGCGGCGGAGCAGGCACCGGTATCAGCGCCAAGATGTCCGAAGCCGGCGGCGTGGACCTGCTGGTGATTTACAACTCTGGCCGCTTTCGCATGGGCGGCCGGGGCTCGCTTTCCGGCATGATGCCCTATGGCGACGCCAACGCGATTGTGATGGACATGGCCCGCGAAGTGATTCCCGTCGCCAAGAAAACGCCTGTCTTGGCCGGCGTATGCGGGACGGATCCCTTTCGCGTGATGAAGCTGTTTCTCCGAGAAGTCGACGCGGCCGGCTTTTCCGGCGTGCAGAACTTTCCCACCGTCGGCCTGATTGATGGCACCTTCCGCGCGAACCTGGAAGAGACCGACATGGGCTACGGTCTCGAAGTCGACATGATCGCCGCCGCCCATGAACTCGGCATGCTGACCACGCCTTATTGTTTCAATCCGGACGAAGCCGCGGCCATGGCGACCGCCGGCGCGGATATTTTGATTCCGCACATGGGACTCACCACCAAAGGTTCCATCGGCGCGGAGACAGCCGTCACGCTGGAAGAATCAGCCAAGCGCGTGCAAGCGATGCACGATGCGGCCAAGAAAATCAACAAGGACATTCTCGTGCTGTGTCACGGCGGCCCCATCGCGGAGCCGTCCGATGCGCAATTCATCCTGGACAACACCGAAGGCATCGTTGGCTTCTACGGCGCCAGCAGCATGGAACGCCTGCCGGTTGAACCTGCCATTCGTGATCGGGTGAAAGAGTTCACGCAGATGCGAATCTGATCTTCGTCGCGACTTGGCTTGTACTTGCCAGGGGATCTCATGTCGAATGATAAACACCAGGACCGTGCTTCAACCTTCGTGGGCCTGGCCAGCATCGCACTATGCCTTGTCGGCCTCGGCATGGCTTTCCTCGCATTCCAATCAATAAATCAGGTCGACGAGGATTACGTCGGCGCAGGCGTTTGCGGCATCGCCTCGGCACTGAGCTTTGGAATGTTGCTCAACGCGTATTTGCGATCGTGACGTTCGGCGTCAGCGAAGTTTTGGCGCGAATCCTTCCGGGCGCGTCAACTGCCGAGAGATGCCAAAGCACCCATGACGCCAAGCGCGCCCCACGCAACCAAGGCAACTCCCAGCACGATACAGATTACGCCAATTGTCTTGGCCGTGCTTCCGGTGAGATTCTTCTTATTTGTTAGCGGGATGCCCTTCTCCGTGAATGCTTTGGCGCCTAGCAGAATTGTGGCAACGCCCAGAATGATGCCCAGCATGTCTTACTCCCCTGTTGTTCGCGATTTCAATGTCGATATGAGTTGCTCCTCACTTTTGTTCAAAGCGCTTGAGTGGACCATTGCGGATCGACCGCGTCAAGAATTTCCGCCGCATTACTTCGCAGCAGAGTCCGCATAGGCTGAATTAGCACACCGTAACCCGCTTGAATTTCCAACGACATTGCTGCGAGACGCAGCGCCAACCCAGATTGAGTAGCAAGTGTGAACGCACCGCAACCCACCTTTCCAGCGCGCGATTTGCTCATCTTGCATTAATCCCATCGAGTGCGGTCGCTCACATCTCGGAATAGAATGACGAGCACAATCCGACGAAAGGCGTCGCAATCCGTTCCACTCACCTCAAACATGTTAGTGGCCCCGTGTGATCGATGATGACTCTCGAAACTATCCAAACAAGGTTTCGCGAAATTGCCAGCAAGCTTGGTTCGCCCACGGCGATTCCAACGGCGCGGCAAGACGATGGGAGCGCCCATGCTGAACATGTCGGCAAGACGTACTTCTACGTCGTTACAGAGCGTGGCACTGAGTATTTACGTCGCCAAACTTCTGATCCAGACGAACTCCTTTCATGGTTTGTTCGGGATCTGACTTCCGCGATCGCCCTAAGCTGGGAATTGGAGAACCGAATCCCCGCGCAAGACTTCCGGCGGCTGTACTTCAGGAAACACGTCGAATTGCTGCAGGCGATCAACCAATCATGGGCAAATCAGCAGCAAGCTGAATACGACGCCGTGCTTGCCAAGCATCCCTTTGATGATGAAGCAAGCGCACGGTTGGACCGGCTCAAACGCTCGCAGATTGAGTAGCGTGCATGGAGCGCATCGCAACCCACCTTCACGGCGATAGGCAATTGCTCGTTGTGAATTGGTCGAATCGAGTCTGGCGTACAATCCTGGAATCAACAGACGAGCACAATCCGTTGAAACGTGGGTGCACTTCGTTCCAACCACCCTGCGCATGCATTAGCCTATAGGCGATACGCACCACCTTCGCCGGCCAAATCTGTTGCAAACACAGCAGGACCGATGTACCTGAAGTTTCATACCCAACTCGGATTCCCTGCAATCGCAAGATTGCTCTGCCCGGAACTCACCGAAGACAAACTCGAATGGGACTCGGAAAATGTCTATGAATGGATGTACGTTAATTTGCCGCAATTGGATTTCTCATTGAATCTTTCTCGCGAACACGGGTGTGCTTGCATCGATTTCGACATGCTCGAACAGCCACCTGACAACCAAAAGGCACTGAAACATGATGTCCGGCCCGGACCAGTCTATGTATTTGGCTGGGACGGCGACACGTCGAACTACGTCGATCAACTCCCCGCTTACGTGGCAGCATTTATTGCCAATCGACTTTCGGTCGAGGTGTCCGTCTTCAACCGCCCAATAAACATCGACATTCCAGACGGACAGCCGCTCGAAGTCGTGAAACCGAATTGCAAATCAGGGTAGCTCGAAGGTTCCTGCATGGGGGGTGCAGTCGGAAAGCCAGGGTGAAGCGCAGCGCAACCCATCATTAACGCGAGGGCCCGGCTTGTCGCGCGCCGCACTATCCACCCAAGCGCAGTCCTCCCCGCTTTCTTGGCATAGCCTTTGCTGCGCTATTGTGATCCATCACCACTTGATGCGACTGTAGCCGTTTTGTGCTTATCGTGCTGGGTTGTTACCCACAGTGGTCGGATGCACACCGGATTGTGGTCGCGATTCACCCAATTGCGAACGCTACGAATATTGCGCCGCGAGTTCCGAGTACAACCACGACCGCAATGACGAATCGTATGTAAAAGGAGAACATTGTGTCCCACAAGAATACCGTTCCGCGCGAACTTGTTGTTGCCGTATTCAATTCGTTGCAAGATGCTCAAGCGGCATTTGATCGCTTGTCCGGCGCAGATTTTCCCGACGATCAACTCTCGCTCGTCACGTCTGAGAATGAGCCGGCGCTTGCTGACGCTCAGGCGACCGCGGCGGCTTTAAAGCATGGCGACAAAAGTGAGAATCGTGCGGCCAAAGGCACCGGAATTGGGGCGCTCGTGGGAGCTTTGGCAGCTGCCCCAATTGTCGCCATCACGGCTGGAACTGGCGCAGTCCTGTTGGCGGGACCAATCGCCATGGGTCTGACAGGTGCCGTAGTTGGCGGACTAACGGGGGCGATGCAAGGCTGGGGAATTCAAGAAGACCACGTCGAACATTATTCGCAACTTGTTGAAGATGGTTCCGTGCTCATCCTCGCTCACGGGGATCCGCAGGAAACCGCCCGAGCTGCGACGATTCTGAGGGAGACAAGCTCACAAGCAACGACCATTCATGCGAAGACAAGCGCGGACGAAGTTGACGAGTGATTCTTGCATAAGTTTGGTGGCATTTCTTGACACACTTAGTACGTCTTGCACTAACGTGATTTGTGGGCCAGTCTCTCCGGTCAAATACTATCTTCGCCCCGTGTCTCTACGCATTTGATTACCCAGCTTTCGAACTTTCTCCACGAGCTGATCTCGTCCGAAACGGCGACGTATTCCTCGAACGGGTATTCATGGCAAAACACATCAAAGTTCTGCTCGCCTGGCCGACTCATCAGAAATCCCATGAAGGCACCCATAAGCCGGTGTTCACCGACGAAGCAGATTCGATGGTGGTTGCTGTTTTCGTCGCTGTATGATGCACCCTGCGAAACCTGGAGAATCTCGCTGGGCGTATAGAAGCGAGGCCCGCCACCGTGCAGGGACCAGGAAAACAGCGAACACGCGCCGACTGTCGCCATGAACCGACGGTAGCTGTTGGGGAACAAGAATCCAAGTTCAGCTTCAACCTGAGCAATCTCGTCTTCGTTGTGCAGCGACCGCGATTCAAAAACAGCATGGTGCTTTGGGAACAGTGGAATCGGCTTCCCGCTGCTCTCGTCACACCATTTTTTTAGTTGAGCCAATGCTTCTTCAAGAGTCACAGGTCGATTCCAGCTCTCGGTGACTTTTTGCTGATATCAGGACTTTGGCAATCGGGAAGTCATCCTACTAATCTGACTTCAGCAGGCTTAAGAATCCACTAGCATACGACAAGCTTGCGTGCCATATTCCTGCGCATGCTTGAGCATGGTGATGGCACTTTTGGAAGTTTTCACATGCCGAGTCGCTGACCATCGTGATTGGCCAGGTATTGCGACTTGGGTGATGTTCCCAGGCAGCGCAATGCTGCTCAACTTAAAGCCTAAGGCATGGCACCCGGGCCCATCGCAACAGGGTCAAAACGAGTGAATGGCATCCAAGATATCGAAACACCTGTACCTGCCGTCAAGGCGGTGTGTTGTGGCACACCCTATGAGATGGGGCTTGCCCAAGGCGACGCTCTCAAGGAGAAGATTTGCGCTGCCCGACGTAGTCTTTCCGCTTTGGAAGCCTTTCGGCTTGCGCAACCTGGCTGGCTGCCGTATCCGGCTTATCGACGCATTGCGGAGTCGAAATCTGCAAAGTTCTTAAACCGAGCATTCTTGAATAGTGATAAAGGCGGACAACAGCGTTTGGCAGGGCTTGCCGCGGGGGCACGTGTACCATTTCGGCAGATATGTTTGTTCAATGCGTTGGAGCCCTTGCTGTCGTCGGCTGCCGGGTGTACAGCATGCCCGGGCGCTTGCTCAGCAGTTGCGGTGACAGGCCGCCGCTCGCGAACAGGGGAACCGATCATCGCGAGGAACTTTGATTACCTCCCTCTCGTGCAACCTTTCTACATCATCCGCGAATGTCGCCCAATCGGTGGCTATCGGTCACTCGAGTTCACAACAGCGCCTATGGCCGGGACAGTTGACGGCATAAATGAGACCGGACTTTCGATCACGTATGATTATGCTTTTGCAACTGATGCACCTGCCCAGCCTGCGGCCCCGATTTCATTCGCAATTGCCGCGGCGCTGGCAAACTGCCGGACGGTTAAGGAAGCCGCGAGTTGCATTTCCAAGAGCCTGCGGTGGGGCGGTGGTTTACTGATGCTCGCTGATGCAGACGGCATGATCGCGTCTCTCGAATTGTCAAACACACGTAGCTTCTTGCGTTGGCCGGATAACAACGAGAGCCAGCTTTTCCACACGAATGCATTTTGCAGCGATGCCTTGCGGGCAGTTCAAATTGCTGACGATGCGATCTATACGAACAAGGCCCCAAGTCCATTGCGTGGTCGTCGATTGCACGAGTCGTCGGAGTGCCGAGATTCACGATTGCTTGAGTTGCTTGATCGTGCTGAGGCATTAGATGCTGATGCTCTTACGGCGATCATGGCCGATCACGGACACGATGGTGTTCCTGGCAACAATAGTCCATGTGTTCATTCGGACTACTGGTTCACCACGGCATGCCTGCAATTCTTTCCCAAGACACGCAGCATGCGCGTTTCTTACAGCACTGCGTGTGCCGCCGAGTTTTGCCAGTTTGAATTCTGAGCCTGCGCGGGGGGCCAGACTCAAGCGCACGCTTGCGCATGTTGCTGCCACTGCAGAATTTCCCTGGCAGAATTGTCCGGTCCAACCCTATGACAATCGGGACCAGCGAATTGCGACTTGGGTGTTTTCACAAAGGCGGCGCTTTGCATGCTCAAGCAAGCCTAAAGCATGGCACCCGGCTCCAGACGTTTTCTCGGTTTGACAAATGCTTTCAGGGTCTGCCACCAGTTTCGGCGTAGCGAAACGTAACGGTTTAGGAGGTTCGGACGTCGTAAGATTTGTCGACGGCCTCGACTTTCGCAGGTTCCCACGTTGCCATGAATCCTGCTAAACCACCAATGTTGGGCGGAATGCAGTCGGTAGCGCAGGCCGCCTGCAATTGCGCGAAAGGCCAATCTGCGGCGGGTCATCTATATTGCAATCTAGCAGTGATAGGCAGAGACTGCCTGCAACCAGGTTCCGCTACGAAGGGAGACGTTATGAATCGGCAATTGTTGGTCTTGATCGTCGGCACGTTCATGTTGCCTCCCCTTGGGGCGAAAGCGGAGCAGCCGACACCAAAGAACGCTGTCCAACCAGAATTCAATCAGGTGTACGTCAAGCTCATCATGCCCACCGACTCGGCGGATGCCGAGAAGAAGGATCGCCCGGTCGTTGAGTCTTGGATTGCTGAGGATCTCAAAAAACTCGGGCAAGCCAAGTGCGCCGCCGTGACCGGGTGGGTGCCTTTGGATCTTTCGCCCTTGGAAGCAACGGACGTATGGAATGGCGTATTGGGTAAACAGTCCTATTGTCCCGTCGGCGCTGATATTCCCGACCGGGCGGAGGGCCGCATCAAGGTGTTCCTTAGCGGGTGGAGCCCCGGCGGCGCCTTCGTGACTATTTCACTGAGGGATGAGCCGGGTAGCCGCACGATTGCGGCCGTCGAAGATTTTAAGACGGAACAAGGGATGCCCTACGTGGCTGTATTTGTCGGTCTCCCAGCAGAGACCACCGCCGCTGCGACCGAAAGCAAGAGATAGCCTGGGTGCCTTGCATGCCACCCATCGTTGTTGTTTCACCTGGCGTCATGGCGCGCCATTGACTGGATTCCCGTCTTCACGGGAATGACGCAGGCGCGCTTGCCACAAAAGCTGTTCATTTGCAAAGAGCGATTTCCGAAACAGCGAAAAAGTTCTTGGCGCGCGCAGATTCGGGCTCGCGCGAGGCGTTACCTTTCGCGCGAAAAGGATTTGCGGTAGCACTCCTGGTCTCCAACTTCTCAAATCGCCCGCAATGCCGGGTGTAACCCCGGCAAAATGGCCCGTGATCCCGGGTGTAACCCCGGGCGTAACCCCGGGTGCAATGGCGGATGGTAATCCCGGGTGTAATCCAGGATGTAATCCCGGATTTGGATCTTGGCCGAAGAGCATTTTTCGCGCGAGATCCGCGCGGCGCAGATTTTTTCAAAACTCGCATTGCCCACTGCGCAGCTTTCGTGGGAATTTGCCGTTTC
>CALJLD010000292.1 GCA_937982665.1 uncultured Planctomycetales bacterium | reverse complement strand
GTTTCCTTTCCTCGCTACGCTGGCCGTGCATATAATCGCCATGGATACGGCCACGCAATGTCCGCGTCGCCGGCATTGCTCGCGCGTTGACTTGGCATGGCAATCTTTGAATCGCGAATCAGCGACAAACAACTGGCTGCACTCAGCCGCCGCATGTGCACGGCGCTTTTGGCGGGGCTTGATGTCGTCGGCGTTGTCGAACGGGAGATGACTTCGCACGCGCCCCGCGATGTGCGCCAGCAACTCAGCACCGTTTATGATGGCGTTCGCAACGGAGTGACATTCGCCGATGCGATCCGCAGCACGGGCAATTATTTCCCGCCGTTGTTTCGCGAACTCGTCGCCGTTGGCGATGAGACCGGCCACTTGCCGGAAACGCTGCGCCGTGTTGCGGAGAATGTTGAAACCCGCATCACGATGAAGCGGACTCTGCTGGCGGCCAGTTTTTGGCCGCTCATTCAATTGGCCGGCGCATTATTCGTCGTCAGCTTGATCATCCTCGTGCAAGGGCTCTTGACCGCGGCCGACGGAAGCGAAATCGACTTGCTTGGAATCGGTCTTTCGGGTTTCTCGGGTTTCGTGATTTATTGGCTGCTGGTTGCTGCCGCCGGGACCGTGTTTTTCTTCGTGCTGCGTGCCATCATGCGTGGCATGCTTTGGACGCGTCCGCTCCAGAAACTGCTGTTGCGTGTCCCCGTTGTGGGCACTTTCCTGGAAGCCGTGGCGATGGGCAATCTCGCTTGGGCGATGAGCCTAACCTTCAACACTGGCCTTGATGTCCGCAAGGCGATCCCGCTTTCTCTGAACGCGACGAACAATGCACTTTACAAAGAGCCGATCGACGACATCGTCGATACAGCAGCCCACGGTCGATCGCTCTACGATTCATTTTCGTACTCAAGCGTCTTTCCGGGAGAATTCCTTGACGTGCTCCGTGTTGGGGAGGAAAGTGGCCAACTGCCAGAGGCCATGGCCAACCTGAGCGAGCGATGTCGGGAAACGGCCGAGACGCTGCTCAAGCGACTGGCGATCATTGGCGGCTTTTTCATTTGGATGGCCATCATCGGCCTGATCCTGTTGGTGATCATTCGTTTGGCAATCACGGTCCTTGTGCCCTATTACCAGACAGTTAATGAACTTTCGCAGCCGGGAGCTTTTTAGCGGCCTTGTGTTAAGTTGCTTCTGGCGATGTGCGGCAGCCAACTCCACTTCTCAACAAGACTACGGCATGAAGAGACGCCACAAGAAGCCAGCGATCTTCGCTGTCCTTGGCATCTTTTTCGGCATGGCGGTTGTGCTGTATTTTGCCTGGGAAAGCGACATGTTGGACTTTTCTGTGTTTGAGTACTACCGGGATGTCGAAGAGATGGCCGATCCCAACGCCGATTTCTAGGCGCAAATAGCAGTACGTTCCCGGTAGCAATACCATTCCGCAATACAGCACCCTTGCACCTCAGACTTCGCATTCTCAACGACTGGCAATCATCATGCGCTCAACTCGTATTGGTTCTCGGTTCCTGCCTGTTCGTCTTGCCATTGCATTCGTGTTGCTTGCTGTTGGGATCGTTGCAATCAACGAAAATGCTCGAGCGTTCCAGCAGCAACGAGCAGAATCTTCCGAGACGCAACGCGCTCAAGATGTTTCAGTTGGACCGGCCGATGGTTATGCCGAACTGGCTAATCACTTAAGCCAGATCATTGAGCGAGAACTCGCCGACAAAGGCATCCCTTCGCTGGCAATCGCTATCACCGACGATGAACAAGTGCTTTGGGCCCAGGCGTTTGGCACTACGGACGCCGCGGCCGAAACCCCGGCGACGGTCAATTCCATCTACCGTGTCGGCTCGGTCTCCAAGCTGTTTACGGACATCGCCGTGATGCGTCTTGTCGAACAAGGCGAGCTTGACCTTGATGCGCCAGTCAACGATTACATTCCCGAGTTTCAACCGGAAAACTCCTATGGCGATCCCATCACACTGCGGCAACTGATGTCGCATCGCTCCGGCCTGGTGCGTGAACCGCCTGTTGGCCATTACTTTGATCCAGAAGAGCCCACGCTGGCGGAAACGGTCGCCAGCTTGAACAACACCGCTTTAGTGCTTAAGCCTGGCGAAAAGACCAAGTACTCCAACGCAGGCATTGCCGTGGTTGGGTATGTTCTGGAGCGGACACAGAGACGGCCGTTTGTGGAATACTTGCAAGAAGAGTTGTTGCGGCCGCTCGGAATGAACTCCAGCAGCTTTGTCGCTTCGCGAGAAGTCAACGCGCGACGTGCCCACGCGATCATGTGGGGCTATGACCGACGTGAGTTTGCTGCGCCCACATTTGAACTTGGCACCGCGCCGGCAGGATCGATGTACACCACCGTGCTCGATCTTTCTCTCTTCAGTCAGGCATTGTTGCAGCCGGGCAAAGTTGTCCAGGCGGAAACGCTGCGAGAAATGTGGACGCCGCAGTTCGCACGAGATGGAGCTACCGAAGGCTTTGGACTTGGCTTCTTGGTCTCGCAATTGGAAGGGCACAAAACCGTCAGCCATGGCGGCGCAATCTACGGCTACTCAACGGAATGGTCGTTGATGCCGGATGAAAAACTGGGCGTTGTCGCCGTGGCTTCCAAAGACGTCACAAATTCTCTTGTCGAAAAGATTGTCACCTACACCCAACGCTGTCTGTTGGCCCAAAAAGCCAATGAACCCTTGCCGGAATGGAAGACTTCATCGCCGGTTGGCGCGGATCGGGCCTCCGAACTCGCCGGCAAATACACTGCCGAAAACGGCACGAGTGTGGAGTTGCTCAAACAAGGCGACGAGCTCTACCTCTGGCGGGACCCTTTGTACTACCGCATCCGCCAAGATAACGAGCCGGCATTATTTGTCGCCGATGACGCGCATGTTGTGGACACCAAAGTGAGCATCGCGTCGAGCAACGTGGAAGTAGGCGGCCGCCGATATGACAAACAACCGTCATCTCGCCCTGCCGAGCCACCTGCTGAGTGGCAAGGCTTGATTGGCGAGTATGGCTGGGACCACAACGTTTTGTTCATTCACGAGCGCGACGGCCAGCTCTATGCGCTCATTGAATGGGTGTTCGCTTATCCGCTGGAACAGGTTGACGACAACACGTTCAACTTTCCCAACTACGGCTTGTATCACGATGAGCAGTTGATCTTCGAGCGCGATGAGGACAATCAAGCCACGCAGGTCACGGCTGCGGAAGTTGTCTTTAAACGCCGCGACGTGGGAACGGCGGCCGGCGAGACATTCAAGATCGAGCCGGTTCGTCCGGTTGAAGAGATGCGCAATGTCGCTTTGGCGGCGTCACCGCCGGAAGAAACTCCACCATCAGGCGGATTCCGCCAGCCAGATCTTGTCGAACTCCGCGAGTTGGACGACACGATCAAGTACGACATCCGTTACGCTTCCGACAACAACTTCATGGGTGCCACGTTTTACAAAGAGCCGCATGCGTTTATGCAACGGCCGGCGGCGGAAGCTCTGGTCAAAGCGCATCAAAAACTCAAGGAACGCGGCTATGGAATCCTCGTCCACGATGCCTATCGCCCTTGGTATGTGACCAAAATGTTCTGGGACGCAACGCCGCAAGCGATGAAGAACTTTGTGGCCGACCCGTCGCAAGGCTCGCGGCACAACCGCGGCTGTGCTGTCGATGTCACGCTCTACGACCTCGCAACCGGCGAACCGATCACGATGGTCAGCGGGTATGACGAATTCACGGAACGCGCCTTCCCCGAATATCCCGGCGGCACGTCATCTCAGCGTTATCATCGCGAACTGCTGCGCAACACCATCGAGGCCGAAGGCTTCACGGTCTACGAACACGAGTGGTGGCACTTCGACTACAAGGATTGGACGCAGTACCCGATCATGGCCATGACGTTCGATGCGATCATGGACGAGAACTAGATCAACCTCAGTCGGTTGGCAGCAGGACGATCGCCGGTTGATCAAACGACTGCCCTCCGTTCGCAATCGCCTCCGCGTATTGGACCACCTCAGTAAGGCTGAGACCGAAGTATTGATTCGGCTTCGCGCGGTGAGCCGTTTGCCGGACTTTTTGCGAATCCAGTTCGCCCTTCGCCACGCCTGATAGCAGTTCCGCCGCTCGCCGGGCATGGCGTCTAACGCCTGCTGAGTTCCCTTCTTTGTGCTTCACGCCAGCTGCCGCGAGTTTGATCAAACCCTTGAAGAAATCGGCGTCACGGCCTTTGCGCTCGCAAGCATGCCACACCTGCTCCCAAGCTTCGTGAGCTTCCCAATAGTAGCCGGCGTTGAACAGATCAAGCCCTCGCAGATAGGCAACGCAGTCTCGCCATGCGGCTGACTCTGGTCGCATCACAGGCGGTTCCGGCTTCCCGTACGAATGCCCTTCCTCGTCACGGATGGGATGTGGAAACTTCCCTGGCACATACGAGTACTGCGGCAACGGTTCGTTTGGCAGAAATCGGATTGGGTCAGGCTGTGAATTCATGAAAACAGAAAAATCAATCGCGCAGGCAATGCGCACAACAATTCGCTCTCTAGCCAATGACCGTGATCAATTCTTCAATTTGACTCTTGGCCGTAAACACATTCGGCGAAACTCGCAGCGCGTTCAAGCCGAGGCTGGTAAATGGCCGCACGACGATCCCGTGGCGCGAAAACAGACTTTGCGCCAATTCCGCAACAGGCTGATTTGTAGCGATCGAATAAACCGAGCCGGCAAGTTCCCAATCATCTGGCGATTGCCATTGCAGGTGATCGGCCGCGGTGACTAAATCCCGCGTGTGCTGCCAGAGTTCCAGCAAACGTGTTTCGCGCTTGTCCGCGGTGATTGCTTGATTGAAGGCAATCGCATCTCCCAGCGCCAACACTTCTGCCATGTTTCGCGTTCCGTAGTCTTCGTAACGCCGCGCCGAGCTTGACCACCGTGCCTGGCCCCAGGTTACGCTCCACGGCTGCAAGGACTTGTGCAGTTTCTCGTGAATGTATGCGAGGCCCGTCCCTTTTGGTCCGCCCAGCCATTTGTGGCCGCTGGTCGCTAATACGTCGATGTTCATCTCCGGACAGTTGAGCGGAATCATGCCTGCCGTTTGTGCGGCATCAACGGCGATGAACTCCACGCCTCGCTCACGCGCCATCGTCGCAATCGCCTTGACCGGATGCCGCACTCCCAAAGTGTTATCAATGTGCGGAAAAACCAGCAGCCGCGTGTTGGGTCCAATCGCCTCGGCATGTGCTTGAACAATCTCGTCCGCTGTGATGCCAGGCAACAACAGGATGGGAAAGTCAAACCTGCGGACGCGAAAGCGACCTTGCTTTGCTCTTTCCGCAAATGGCGAGCTCGCCCCGGCATGATTGAGCGAGCTGAACAAGACTTCGTCCGACTCAGCCAGAGGCAGTCCAAGTGCAAGCGTGTTGAATGTTTCCGTTGTGTTGTGCGTGATGGCCACCTCTTGGCTCGTACAGCCCAACACTTGTGCCGCCAGATCTCGAACATTGGCCAGTGGCTCAACCCAGGCGTCTCCCCAGATGTGCAGCCACGGATTGGACTCACAGATCGAAAGGTATTCAGTAAGCGCCGTTTGCACTGGCTTCGGCATCGTTCCGATGGCCGCGTGATTCAAGTAGTTCACGCCATCGGTGAGCGAATACTGCCTGGCTAACTCTTGCAACTCATCACCCGCTTGACTCACTCGTTGAGCTTCACACGCAACGCCTTCGCGAATTGAAGTGAGTTGAGCCGCCAAGCCGGCGGTGAGAGCCACTCCGGCGGTCCGCAAGAATCCGCGGCGAGACTGGCCGAAAGACGCAAGCTCTTGCAGTTTGAAGTTGTTCATAACGGCGCCAGATGGAATTCGGATGAAGCGGATAAGTTCAAATCTGCGACGCACGGCGGTCATCAAATTATGACTGCTCACAAGCCTGGCATGCAATCAACAACAGGCGTTCATGCGGCATTCTTCGTCAGGGATGTCGAACCCAACTCGCACGAATCGGTCTTATTCGCGTCCGCGTCAACCGATCAGCTATCATGGGCTCATCGCGAGCCTGCGTTTCGCGCCGTCTCAAGAGCAGTCACCATTGCATTGCAAGTTACGGATACTGCCGACGAAAGCATAACCCCATGGCCAAACTTCACTGGTATCAAGTACGGCTTCGCACGCTGGGCATCGGTGTGACAGTCGTCGCCATCGTCTTGGCGGTATTCGCTGTGTATGTCCGCCCTTACCTGGCCCAAACCCAATTGAAGGAAAGTATCACTGCCGCCGGCGGCATTGTTGAAACGCGTCCCGGCCCAAGCTGGTTGCAAGTCATCATTGGTGAGGAAAACTGCCAGGACATCACGCTTGTGAATTTGGTGGATGCGGCTTCGGATCAACAGTTGCTCATCGAAACAGCGCGGCTTCCCCAACTGGAAGTCCTGGTCATCGGCGGTCCGAAATTCACAGACGCAGGACTGGAGCAACTGCAATTCAGCGGCTCTATGCAAGCACTGATCTTCGATTCGACACAGGTCACCGAAGGCGCACTTGCTGATCTGAAAGTGCGATGCCCGAATATCCACATCGTCACGTGCGACCAACAGGGGATTCACGCCTGGGCAAGGAAAGGCTCTGGCGACGAATTCGAAACAAGGGACAACTCCTTACCGGATCAGGTCGCAGGCAGGCTGGGCCGCAACTATCGCCACCAAGTGATCGGCATGAATCGGTTTGGCTCCGTCCGTCCTAATGCGGAGCAAATTGCGACTCTCGCTACGATGCATCAATTGCAACAATTGTCGCTGGAGCGCATTGTTCTTTCGGACGAGTTGTTTGCCGCAATTGGACAATGCCAATCATTACGGCGGCTTACGCTGGCAAATATGAGATCCGGCCTAAAGCCATCGCGTCTCGCCGCAATCAGCGAGATGCGCCAGCTACGCGAACTCTCGTTCCGTGAATCTCGTGTGAGCGATACGGACATCGCCATGCTGGCTAACCTGAGCCAGTTGGAAGCGTTGGATCTTACCAAGACTGACGTATGTGATCCGTCAAAGTGGCCGGACTTTCCGCTGCGCAAGTTGATGCTGGAAGAAACATTCATCACAGACAGCGACCTTGACGCGATCGCCAAGTATCAGCATTTGCAGCATCTCGCCTTGAACTTTACGGAAGTTACCACTGATGGTCTGCACGCACTCGCTCCCTTAAAGGACATCTCAACACTGGAATTGCGCGGCACGCGGATCACGCCTGCTGCGTATGATTTGCTGTGTCAGTTTCCAGAACTTGGCAAAGTCAAGCTCGGTTCAATTCGCGCAGATATCCCAGTGTTCTTCAATGGCGCCCAATTGAGGGATTGGTCGCCGCCGTTTGGCCCGGACTTTCCTTTGAACGAATACGGGCGCGTTGCGGAAGAAATAGTCGTGTTCCAGAAGGAAGAGTACCGGCCTGATCCACGTAAGATGCAACGGGCGAGAAACAACCTGGCCGGAGAACTGAATTGGCGCAGCGGCCACCTCAGGCCAGATGGGATGCAATCGCTCCACCTCGATTTGCTGGACGGCGCTGTTCGCATTACGCATTTGAGTCTTGGCGGCACTTATGCGTGCGACAAGGACATGCGCTATCTACCGAGTATGCCTGACCTTGAATTTGTAGACCTCTCCGGAACTTGGGTGGGAGACGCGGGGCTGCGTGAGCTTGCAGAGTGTAAGAAACTTCGGGCTATCGATCTGGGTTCAACGCAAGTTACGGGTGCAGGCGTCACCGAGTTAAGCAAGATCAAGACGCTGGAACATGTCGTGCTTCCAAGCCACGCAATTCGCGGTGCAGAATTTCAGGCCCTCACAGAATTGCCAAACCTCAAGCATGTGCAATTCCGTGGAACGTTCGTTCGCAGCGGGCGCGCTCGTCTGGCGCCAAAACTAAGCGCGGAGGACGTTGAGCTTGCTGTTTCGCTGGCAAAGCACTTGCGCAATCATTGGGACGCTGACGATAACGGCAAGGTCACCAACATTGATCGCGACCTTATTATAGAAGCACACTACGCCGGTAAGGACTGGGAATACTACGACCTCGATTTGTTTGACCACTTGGCTCACGCTCCAAACGAGGGTGAACCGCATGAGATCGAATTGGCGGACGTTGTGACAGAGTTACTTCAACCGT
>CALJLD010000291.1 GCA_937982665.1 uncultured Planctomycetales bacterium | reverse complement strand
CCCCGCAACTCAGATCGGCATTGGCACAACCACTGCAAATCTAAAAAGGCCGGCATCTACGGATGCTGGTCTTTTTTTCGCTCGCTTTTTCTTGCCAGAATCCGTCGCAAAATCACAAGTTTTTGCAGTTGGACTTGACGGTTCTGCTGACAACTGCCTACAAAATACGCCCATTTTGTTGCGAGTTGTGGGAGAGTGATTTCCTGGGCGGCGGAATCGCCGCAGCAACAGTGACGTTGCACAACCAACTCCATCCGACAGGCTACTGGAGGTACGCCATGTCAGTGGAGTCGTGGCACTGTTCGGAAAGGAGACCCACATGTTGGTGCTATCTCGCAAGCTCAAGCAAAAGTTGGCGTCGACGGCGTGAACTCGTGGTTTCCAAAACCGCTTGACCCCAAGCCGCTTTTGGAAGCCTTGACCGCTTGTTCGCCGGCAGTGTGAGCTGATTCGCAGCCTTAAGCGCGCAATTGAGCCATTCTTGACTTAGCAGCAGCGGGCTACTCAACAAGAAACACGTCGCGTGCCGGCGGCAGCAGGTTGGCTGGCCGCACGACCGTATCGCCAACGGTGACAAAGCGCACAGTCCCGCCAACAAGCGTTGTTTCGATTGTGCCTTGGCCGACCATGGCGATGTGTCCCCACTTGGAATAAACGGCGCCCTCCAGTTCGTCGCCACCCAAGAGCCCCAGGTATGCCAGGACAATCATTCTCGGATCTTGCCGCCGCTGGAAGATAAACATGCCATGGTAAGGGCTCGCAAGGTCATTAAGCGGTGAGAAACTGCTGTTTAGCAACCCGGCATCCAACACAACGCTTGGTTGCACCGGATCGACGGTGGCCGCTAAGTCCTGCAACTCGCCATCCATCGAGTCCGGCACGCCAGAGCTGGGACTAAATCCACTTTCGTTGGTGATATAAAACATAACTCCCTCGGCCGTGACCTCTCCCGCTGTCATGTTCAGGCTGAGCTGTGTGATCGGGTGTGTGCTGCGAATGATGTATACGCCTGGCTCAAAGACAACTCGCCCAGAGACAATATTGATCCACTCATACACGCCGGGGGAAAGCGTCGTCACCGGTCCAATCAGTGGGATCCCAACCACATCCACTCCGCCGTATTCCGTCGATGAGACATTGTTCGGATCGGCCGCAATTGTCGGGACCGGAACGCCAGCGAATGGATCCGGAACAGGCAGTCGGCCAGAACGAAGCGGGCTTGATTCTCCAGGCTGATAGTGGCCGTAGTAGTTCTGATTATCGACACCACCGACCGTGCGGATATCGCGAGCACTCAGCGTTGTCAACGGCAGCAACGGCATGCAAGATATTCCGTATGGCGGTCCGGCATTCTCGCCGCATGCGAATCCAGACTCGTCAACAGACCCCCATTCCGTGTTCACATGAACGGCACCGTCAATGCGAAGGCGTCCAACGCCGGTAACTTCAAGCCCGGCAATCATTGACGGAGGAGACAAGAGCATTGGAGGTACTTGCTCCACGCTGAGCGCGCTTGGTCGTGGATCTAGCACGACAATTGCGGCGCCTGCTGTGGCGTCTTCAACGCCTGCCACCGCACGTGCGGCTTGAGTTTGGTCCGGACTAATCCCAATCGCGTGGATCAAGTTGGTCCGTGTGATGTTGGAAACGGTCACCTCAGCATAGTCGGCTTGTCCAGCGTAGTCCCCAGTCGTGGGCGGAATGTTGACGGCCACGTTTGCCGTCGCCAGGCCGTTATGAACTTGCACAAATTCCGTGGCGCGATCGATCGCATCCTGCACGGAGCCCGTCAATTGGTACTCCTTTGCGGCAACCGTGGCCGCGGCATCAGCCAATCCCTGCAAGTCACGATCGGCCGCGATCATGATGCTGCCATCAAGCATTACGCCCAAAACGCCAATCAGCGCCGGCAGCAACGCTACGAAAAAAACAAGAACCTTGCCGGCGCGATGACTCGCCCGGTTTACGCGTCTTCTCGCCTGCTTCGTGGTTACGCTCATGGAAGATTGATCTCAATGGGCAATAAATGAAGTTGACGTCGCGGTATAGCTCGAGGGAACGAGCCAGTCCACCATCGAGATGATCGGTGACTCGGTGAATTCGATTCGCACCTGCACGCGGCTCATCGGTTCGTTGTCGCCGTCGAGCCACTCGAGTTCATACGAAATTGCGGCAGGGTTGATCGTCGGTATGACTTCCGTCAGCAATGCCGAATACTGTGAAGCATCATCCGCAGTGCCAGAAACGGTGTTCGGCCCCCATTCGACACGATTGGGCGAGGCCATCGCTCCGTGCACACACGCTTCCCGCGCCAACCGCCGCGCGGCATCTGAAACGACATTTGCCCTCAAGACATTAATCCCAAGTTGCAAGACGCCAAGGATCAGGAACAACAAGACTCCCAAAACAATTGTCGTCTCCACCATCGTCGCGCCGCTTCGCATGCCAATCCTTCGCAAGCCAGCTTGCGAGCACATAGCTCGTCGCTGATGGCGATGACTTCGAGCCGTACGTCGCTTTGTATTTTTCGTACGAATTGCTGATCTCACTTTGCTGGCTTTCTCTGTCACTCAAACAGACTATTGGAATTGCCGCGTGGTGTACGTCCTTCGCAACACCAATGGGTTTTGCACGAAAGGCCAGTCGATGACCAGATCAAAGGGATACGTTGCATCCAATTCAATCCGGTTCAATCCATCTGGCTCCTCCACGGTTGAAATCGTCACGTTCAGTCGACCGGGATCGAAGTTCGGTATGCCAGTCATTTCGTCCACCACGGCTTGCTCAACCTGATCCAGCCAGTCGCTTTCGGAGAAACTTGTGACGTCTCGGCTCGCGCCGTATTGAGATCCCACTTGCACTGCTTGGGATAGAGCAATGTACGTGTACCCAAAGCGCCCGAGGTCCACCGCAACAAGGCACAATCCCACAATCAGCGGCAACAGCACCGCGAGTTCTGTCGCGGAAGTTCCAGATCTCAAACGGCGCACGCTCAGAAACGCACGCGGGCTGTTTCCAGGAATGAATTTGTAAGTCGCCATCGTTGTTCGCTCCTGATTACTCGCCTCGAAGCGACTGTTCCGACGGATTTTTAGCGAAAGTCTCGCTGAGTTTGATCGCGGCCGGCCCCGCCAAAACAATGAAGATCGAAGGAAAGATGAATAGCATCGTGGGAATCAGGATCTTCACAACGGCTTTCTGAGCGGCTTCCTCGGCAATTTGCTCTCGCTGCGCACGGAGCATTTCGGCATGCTCGCGGAGAGCCTCTCCAATCGTCGTTCCAAAGCGCTGTGACTGATGAATGAACCGTGCAAGCGAACGAACGCTATCCAAGTCGCAGCGATCCGCAAAATGCCGTACGGCCGATTCCAGCGTCGCACCCAACTCAACTTCGCGTTGCACCATCTCCATTTCGCTTGCCAACAACGGATGTGCAATCCGCAATTCATCCGCCACACGTTGCAGACCCGCCTGCAAACTCATACCGCCTTCTACACAAGCAACCAACAGGTCCAGATAATCCGGCAAGGACTTGCGCAGGATTGCGTGTCGCGCCATCTTGCGATTATGCAGCCAAAAGCTGGGAGCAATCATCCCAAGGCCGCCGGCGCAGCCTGCGAGCAACAGAGCGATGAAGAAACTCAGAAAGCCTGCGACCCAAGCAACAAACACCAGCGCCGGCAACAGCACCATCAGGCAGAATTTGGCCAGCACGTAATAGGTAACCGCATGAGCGCCGTAGTAACCCGCGTGAATCAGTCTTTCCTTGATACGTCCCTTCGCGCGATCTCCATCAGGCGCAAGTCGCTCGCCCAGTTTGGGCAACATTCCCTGTAAGAGCTGGACAATCGCGCTATCCGCGGTTTCGTGCGTGTCGGTCGCATCGGCCGAACGGACGGCGCCGTCAACACGCCGATCAATCCGCCGCTCGCGCCGCATGAACAGCAGCATGACGCCCCATAGGGCGAGCGAAACGACTGCGAAAACACAAATCGAGATGATGACAGGCGTTGTAAACATGACGCATCTATTTGGCTGATCGAGGAAGTATGACGATCCTAGTACTCCACATTGACAATCTTGCGAATCCAAGCCGCGCCCAGCCCTTGTGCAACTAGCATCCCGGCCAACAGTTGTGGCTGCCGCAGCAAAACATTCGCGTAGTCCCGGTTGATGAAATAGACGGCAACCAAGACCAGGACAGGCAGCACAATCAGCACGGCAGCTTGAAGGCGACCTTCGCTGGTGAGCGTCTTCACCTTCCCTTGCACTTTGATTCTCTTGCGAATGGTGCCGGCAAGGTTGACCAGCAGTTCGATGAGGTTGCCGCCGCTCTTTCGTTGAACAAGCAACGAAACCACAAAGATTTGCAGCTCCATAATGCCGCTACGTCGGGCGAGATCACGCAACGCATCTTCGTAAGAGATGCCCAGGTTCTGCTGCTCATAGCACAGCGCGAATTCCTCGGCGACAGGTGACTCAAAGTCATCGGCAACAATCTGCAGCGCGCCGTTGATGGTTTGTCCCGCGCGGACGGAACGCCCCATGGCTTCAAAGACTTCCGGCAGTTGGTCGCGGAGCTTGTTAATTCGTTTATGCCGCTTGCTCATCACATACATCACTGGAGCAACCAGCCCGGCAATAATTCCCATCAACGCCCCAAGCCAAGATGCGGCAATCAGGCCAACAACCCCCAGGAACAACGCCACTGCCGCGCTTGAGTACAGCAGTTGATCCAGACGAATCGGCAATGCCGACTGCTCAATCAAGGTCTCCAGTTTGGTTCGCCAGGTTTCGCGCTTGGTGCCGGAAGCAAGTTGCTCCAGGTCTTTAAACAGTGGCGACTTCCTGACACGCTCACGGATATCATTGCGAAAAGCGTCATCGACACGCTTGTTCAAGCGCATTCGGTAACGCAGCGCGCCGTCAAATATCAGCGAATAGCCGGCGATGACCGCAAGCGTACTCCCGACAAAAGCAACAGATGTAATCAGGAACTCGGTCATCAGTCTTTCCTAACGGCGGCATAGCGATCGGCTCTCTCAAACTGCAGCGTCCGCCGTTCAAAGACATTGCGGGGAAAGTCAACGCCGGTCGCGTGCAGTTTTTCCAGGCATACGGGGACAATTCCCGTGGCTTCGTAGTTGCCAATGGGCTGGCCGTCTTCGTCGACGCCTGTTTGGTTGTAGACAAACAAGTCGTGCATGCAGATGTTTTCGCCTTCCAGGCCGGTCACCTCGGAGATCTTAATGATCTTTCGCCCGCCACCAGGAAGCCGCTCCGCCTGAACAACAATGTGAATCGCCGAGGCAATCTGCTTGTGAATGAACATCAGCGGAACGTTCATTCCGGCCATGCCAACAAGCATCTCAAGCCGCGCAATGGCGTCGCGAGTGTCATTGGCATGAATCGTGGTCAAGCTTCCGTTGTGACCAGTGTTCATCGCCTGCAACATGTCGAAGGCTTCCGGACCGCGACACTCGCCGATAATGATTCGGTCAGGTCGCATCCGCAGTGCGTTTCGCACAAGATCTCGCGTGGTGATTTCTCCCTTGCCTTCCAAGTTGGCCGGCCGGGTTTCCATTCGCGCCACGTGCGGCTGTTGAAGTTGCAGTTCGGCCGCATCTTCAATTGTCACAATCCGCTCGTTATCCGGGATGTAGCCCGAGAGCATGTTGAGCAGGGTCGTCTTACCGCTTCCCGTTCCGCCGGAGACAATGATGTTGAGCCGCGCCGCGATGCACGCAGCCAGGAAACCCAGCATCTCTTTGGTGGCGGACTCCCGCGCAATCAAGTCAGCCGCTTGCATGGGCTGCTTGGAAAAACGGCGAATGGAAACCAATGCTCCATCGAGAGCCAACGGGCGAATGATCGCGTTCACACGGCTCCCGTCAGCCAGCCGAGCATCGACCATTGGTGTCGACTCATCAATCCGGCGGCCGACGCGCGAGGCAATCCGCTGAACAACTTCCAGCAGATGATCCTCATCATCAAACTGGGCGCTCGCTGGCTCCAGTTGACCGCGGCGCTCCACGTAGACCGTCTTTGGGCCATTGATCAAGATGTCGGAAATCGAAGGGTCGTTCATCAAGGCCTCAAGCGGGCCAAGTCCCAAGACTTCGTTCACAACCTCTTCAATGATGCGATCACGATCGGCTCGATTGATAAGCCGCGAGTGTCCATCGCAGACTTCCTCCGCACCGCGACGAATATCGCGCTTGAGTTCCTCAGGCGCCATTTGCCGAATCACGCTCAAGTCGATGTTATCGACAAGCCGCTTGTGGATCTCCTTCTTCAGCGCCAATGAAGAACTCGCGTCAGTGCCCGAGGCCGCCTCGCGACGTTGGCCTGATTGTTGTGCTAACGTTTTTGTTTTTTCCATTTCACTGATTCGGGTCAATTAGGACTTGGAGGCGCGGTAACGCCGAGACTATCCGCCATCGAAGCAAACGCTTTCGCAATCTTTGTGGTAGCAAACTCAAGCACCAGCGGATTTCCCACGTTCAGTGCCAGGTTGGACGAACGCGGATCATCGGGCACAAAATGGTCGATCGAACGGCCAAGCAGATCGGCGGCCTTTCGCTTGCAAATCTCACCAGGCTGACCATGGCGGTTAGCAACAATGCGAACCTTGGCCAGGTCACATTGCGAAGCGCACAGGTGATCCAAAAGCGCCCGCGTGCGATAAAGCGACATGAACTCCATCCGCGTGACAATCAGCAAGATGTCAGCCTCTTGGGCCAGGTGGGCTTGTTCTTGATGAACGCAATTGGCCAGATCAATGATCGTCAACGGGAAGCACGCCATGGCGAAGCGAATCAACTGCGCCGAGATTCCGGCTAGGTCGTTACTCTCGGCAACTTCCGTAACCTGATAGGCAGGCGGACTCGCCAAAAGGTGCACGCCGCTCTCATGTGCTTCAAATGTTTTCTTGAACATCTCGTGGTCAAGCGAGTCAATGTTCTCGCACAGCTCCACCAGATGATGTTGCGGAGCCACGTTGAGCAATCCAACCTGGTCTCCGCCAAAGAACTGGAAATCCATCAGCGCGACACGTTCGCGTGATCGAGCCAAGGCCACAGCGAGATTCGCCGCGATTGTGCTTACGCCGCATCCGCCGCTGGCGCTAGTCACGGCGACAATCTCCCCCACATGCTGTGACTGACTCACTGCGGCACGCACCCGATCAACAAGCACAGACACGTCTTTCTCAAGCGTGCCGTTGGAGCAGATGAAATCGTCGGCTCCCGCGCGAATCAGGTGCAGCACCGTATTTGTGTCATCGGTTGGGCCAGCAACAACAACGGATCGAACATTCGCGCGTTTGAGCTGTTGAATCCGCCGGGCACATTGTTCAACAGACGACTCCAGCAGAACCAAAGCAATGTCATAATCCGTTTGCTGATTTGTCCAACCGCTCTTCCCGCTGTGGACGTCCGTGCACGGAACGGAATGCCGCTCGAAGGCCTTGCGAATTCTCTCGCGGCCTACCAGATCATCTGCAACCACTAATGCTTGGAGCGAAGTTTGCACTGCCCTTCCTCATAAAGCGTGGCGATTCCGTAAAAGGCATTCCCGATTGTGTCACTGTGTTTTTTGCCAATGGCTCATGGATCGCCATGTGCAAACATTGGAGCCAGAATCACACGCGTCAATTGCGCACTGCTGCAATCTCACGAAGTTGCGCACTCCTGCAGTGTGAAGGCGCACAACCTGACACAACACCAAACTCATTGCGTCTCCCCTGATGGTTTCAAGCATGCGCACAGTGCAAAGCGATGCGCGAACTGGTTGCGCCTTCGCGCAATCTGCAAACTTGGCTATCTGGCAAGCTATGTAACTGTAAAGAAATACAGGCACGTGCCCCGCGACGTGCCTTGACGGAACTCGTGCGCTTGCAACGGCATGACTGCAAACAGCGTTCTCATTGTCGCCGCGACTGTAATCAGCCTGGTCTTTGCTACCATGCGCCGAAGTCAGTCTCCGCGCAGTGCTGCCGCACTGGAGCAGAGAACACAAGGCGAATCAACGCGCGCAAGCTATGCGGCTGTCGAGCGGATGCGGCGGTTGATCGATGTCTTGCCTCACTCATTGCTGCAACTCAACGCGCGGGGTGATATCACAGTCGCCAATTCGGCAGCCGCCGCAAAGTTCGGCATTCCCGTGAGTGACTTGATCGGAAAATCCTTCCGCGATCTCGTCACCGAGGAGTATCGCGCGTCCGTCCTGGACAGGCTTGCCCACGGCTTTGAGCAGCAAGACGCGCCGTCCATGCTGGAGTCAATCCACTGTGTTGGCCGTGACGAAGTGTCATTTCCCGCGGATATCAGCGTCGGGCCAATCATCCTGGATCGCGGAGTGCAACTTGTGCTGGTTATCGTCGATGTCTCGGCACGGCACACTTGGGCGGCCCAGCTTCAGCATCAGCAAGGCCTGCTGGAGCAGCGCAACACGGAGTTGGCCAATATCAACAAGACCGCATTCCAGTTTGTGGATAGCGTGTCGCATGATTTCCGTACACCGCTGACCGTCATCAAAGAATATGCATCGCTACTAAGCGACGAACTCTTAGGCGATGTCAACGATGAACAAAAACGCGTGTTGGCCGTCATTGATAATCGTGTCGATGACTTGAATGCGATGGTCGACGACATGTTGGACATCAGCAAGCTGGAATCGGGCATTCTCGGCGTGCGTCGCTTGGAGTGCACCATCCAGGCGATCTTCGAGCGAGTTGCGCCAACCTTGCAACAACGAGCGGAAAGCCAATCCGTTGAACTGCATGTCGAAATCCCCAACAACTTGCCAGCAGTCTTCGGCGATCCGGAGAAAGCCGGCAGGGCCATCATCAACTTTGGCACCAACGCCATCAAGTTCTGTGGCGAGCCCGGTCAGGTCAAACTTTCCGCTCGCTTTGACGAAGCGTCGCAAGAGGTTCGCATTGGCGTCACGGACAATGGACCGGGGATTCCGGAAGAGCAAATCTCAGAACTCTATCAACGCTTCAAGCAGCTTGAGCAAGGTGCGCGGCATGCCGGCAAAGGCTTCGGCCTGGGACTTAGCATCGCCAAGCAACTCATCAACTTGAATTTTGGACGCACTGGCGTGGAATCCAAAATTGGGCAAGGAAGCACATTCTGGTTCACAATTCCTGTCCACAACACGTCCACAATTCTGCGGCGCAGCCTCGCCCGCGCAGGTCAACTGTCGTGGCATGACGATTGCCTGGTCAGCTTGATTCAGGCAAACGCGCTGGGCACAAATTCGTCCAGCAAGAGCGAACTTGACGAACTCTTGCAATGTCGGCTGCGCGCCACGGAAGTTTGTGTGCCAACAGAGCAGGATAGCTGGTTGCTGCTCTTGGTGCGCCGCAAGGAAGAACTCACGGAGTTCGTCAATGATTGGGAGCAGCTTGCCGACGAGGCCAGCATGAATCGACCCGCAGGCCCCTTGCCGGCGGTGACATTCTCAACGCTCGAGTGTTGGCCGATCGACGCTGTCGAAGAATCGGCCTTGTCTCAAGTATTGGATGCAATCTCAAATCCGCAGGTGGTGTGATGGATGAGAAACCGTCAATCCTGATTGTTGACGATGAGAAGGAGATCCGCTTCTCCTTGGAGCTGCGGCTCGGGCAGATGGGCTTTCGCACGCGCATCGCCGTAAACGGACAAGAAGCCATCGACGCTTGTCGGGATGAAGCTCCATCGGCCGTTGTGATGGATGTGCAAATGCCTGTGATGGACGGACTCACGGCTTTGGGCATCATCAAGGACGACCCGCAACTTAAGTCGATCCCCATCATCATGCTCTCCGCAAGTCTGCCGCAGCGGAGATCGGCCATGGCCGCCGGCGCGCGGTTCTATCTGGTAAAGCCGTTCTCCAGCGCCGCGCTGTTTCAAGCAATCAATACGGCCATGCGTGAAGACGCCAACACCGACTAACTACGTGCGCGGCCGCCAACAACCAAACAGTTGTCGATATGCCAGTGGCCAACAAGACAATGACAGAAACACAAGCTGCCAACTGCGCAACAAGCATTCTGCTCGTCGACGACGATCCCGATCTGCTGCGCGTCTACGAGTTGGCGCTGCGCCGCAAGTTCACCGTCCAGACGGCAAACAGCGCGGATGCCGGATTGGATGTCCTCCGCCAGGAACGAATCGGCGTCGTGGTGGCCGACATGGGCATGCCGCGCGTCAGCGGAATCGAGTTCTTGGCGCAAGTCCACAAGATCTCGCCAGATACCGTTCGCATGATGCTCACCGGCGCGACGGATCTTGACGTGGCCATCAATGCGGTCAACACGGGTCAGGTCTTTCGTTTTCTCCGCAAACCCTGCAGCGCCAAAGCGCTCGCCGAGACAATTGAGGCGGGCGTTGACCACCACCAACTGATCACCGCGCGAAAAGAACTGCTGAACAATACACTCACAGGCAGTATGGGATTGCTGGCGGACATGCTTTCCATCAGCGCGCCAGCCCTGTTCGCACAACTTGGGGCGATTCGCAGCCGTACAAGAGAAGTTGCCCGCAAGATTGGGCTGCAGTCAAGCTGGGATCTGGAATGCGCTTCAGCGATCTGCTTCATCGGTTGCGCAGGCCTTCCCGCGTTGTTGATTGAGAGAATCGCGCAGGGCGAGTCCGTGACGATGCGCGATCGCGAGCTCTTTCTCACACATCCGGAAATCGGCGCCAGATTGCTCAGTCATATCCCGCGCATGAATTCCGTCGTCGAGATCATTCGCTACCAGGAAAAGCACTTCGATGGATCAGGAACTCCCGACGACGACGTTGCTGGCGAGGCGATTCCCATCGGCGCGAGAGTGCTCAAAGCCACGCTGGATTACAATCGCCTGATCTCCGGAGGCAACACAGCTCCAGCCGCCTATGAAACAATGAAGGCGCGCAGCGGGGTCTATTGTCCTCGCGTCCTTTGCGCCTTTGCTCCCAGCGAATCATCGGCGGATTCCGCGGCGTCTCATCGTTCGCTGCTGCTGATGGATGCCAGGCCAGGCATGCAACTGGCAGAAACCGTTTATTCTCAACTTGGTGGGCCGCTGCTGGTCGCTGGAACGGAGTTGACGGCGCCCATCATAGATCGGCTTCAAGCATTCGCCGGTACCGTGACAGGCGTTCGCGAGCCGATCTTCGTCTTCCCGGATGCTCCCGCGCCTGCCGAATCAAACGCGAATGTGGCCAACCTGACCGCCACGTAAAAGTGGAAACCGGATTCGCGCATGTGCTCTGTAACTGCATTGCTCGATATGGCTTTGCGCTTATCGGCAAACTGAGTTGGGAGATTTGCCAGGGCGAATTCGCAACGTAGATTTCAATTGGCTTCCTGACAGCCATCACTTCTTTCCGCTTGGCACTCGCTGGTGCAGGGAGTTCATCCCGCAGCTTGCGCTGCATGAAACATCATCATTTGGCCGATGCCATCGGCCGGCCCTGTTGGTTTGTTCACTTGGTTTGCGCTTTAGGCGCGAGAACCAGTGCGCGAATTCTTTGATGAAATTTCATTCGGGAGAACTCAATGCTTTTGCAACAACGCCGCCGTCGCCAGTTTGATCGCCAGCCGCAACCCTTTCCCCAACTTCGACGCTTCGATCTTGCGCACCGAAGAATGCGGATTCTCTCCATCGATGACGATCCCCACATCCACACGATTCTGCAGATCCGTTTGCGGCGGTTCGCTGTAGATCTGGAGCAGGCATACTTCGGCTCTGACGGTGTCGTCAAGGCGTTGGCCTTTCAGCCGGACATTATCGTGACGGACATAGCGATGCCCAACGGTGACGGCCACAGCGCAATTGAGTCACTCTCGCATCATCCGGCGACAGCAAACGTCCCGATCATTGTGCTGAGCGCGATGCGCGATCGGAGAATCATCGACCGCATCATGCGAAGCGGCGTTGCGGCATTTATTCAAAAGCCGGCCCGCTTCAACACACTGGTTGACGAAATCGCGCGTCACATAGAACTGGTTGAACTCTAAGCGCCGCTTGGCCAGCTCGACCGCCGGGGACAAGCCCTCTATCGATCACTATCGAGCCGCCGACAGAAGGCAGTGCATCGTCGCGGCTCGATTCTTGGGTGCCACGGCATTCAATATCGGCCTGTGAATTGATTCCCTGAGCGTTGAATCAGGTCAGCTCAACGGAACTGTTATCGCCCGAAAGTTTTGCAATCTTGCTTGATTGCGCTTCGCTTCGGCCGTGAAAGTCCGCAACTCAACAAGGCGGCCCGCTGCTGCGTTCAGATTTTTGGGAAAAAATCTTTCGCGGCCTGCAAATCTGAGCTGCTTACACCCTTATTTATAAGTGGAGGGGGAATGCGCCACGATCGTAAGTCCCCAATTCGGTAAGCAAGCTCATGACACAACAGTCCTGAGGCATGGTCGTCTTGCGCGGTGGCAGCATCGCGCTGTCATTGTTGATCGTTTCGCGCCGTAATTATTGGGATCGCGGTGAACGCCAGTCCGCGCATTTTGTAATACCAAGTCTTAAGGAGCACCAAGGAGTAACGATGGCCATCTACCAACTAAACATCCTCTCACCGCTCCAGACCAGGCGGAACAGTTCGTTATCGGCAATGGAACACGACGCGAATGGAAGCGTTCCCAGTACCTGCGGAATCATTCACGACGCATGCGGAATGTTTTCCAACGCGTCGGGAAAGATTTCGCACGCGTCCGGAAAGGTTTCCAACGCGTCCGAAAGGGTTTTCAACGCACAAGAAATCGTTTCGCACGAAGATCAATCCTGCACAAAACGCAAGAAAAGCCGGGGTTTCACGCGATTTTCAAGCGACAGGTGACCGTGATTGAACCGCAGCGAGGCCCGAAAAACGCGCCTCGTACATTGCGCAGCTTTCATCCGAAATTAGTCCCACGCTCTTTGGCAATCTGAAATCGAACTTTTGAAATGCGGCCAGCGCGTGAGGCCGCGGTCAGCGACAACCGCTCAGATCTTGATCTTTATGTTGCGACGAACCCCGAAATCATGCGTGCCGGTACCCAACGTGAGACATGCACTAGGCACAAGCGGCCTGCTGAGCAGCCCGCAGGAACTCGCGTGCGGATGCGTAACGCTGCGAAGGCGTGGTTTGCAGACATCGCCGACACACTTCCCCCAGAGCGCCTGGGATCTCGGCGGCGATCGCCAAGGATTGGTCATGAAGAGTTGGTGCGACGCCATTGAGCATTGCCAGCAACAACTTGCCAAGCGCGTAGATATCGACTGTTGCCGCGAGTTGCGCCGAGCCCGGACTTTGGCTCCATTGCTCCGGCGCTGCAAAGCCAGGCGTCCCGCCAGCAACCGCTTGAACGGGAATTTGCCGTGCGTTCGACATTCGGTCCGCAATCAGTTGTGCGAAGCCGAAGTCGGCCACAAGCACACGGCCATCTTTGCTCAGCAGAATGTTGGCCGGCTTGAGATCGCAATGCACAATCCCGCGTTCATGCGCGGCGACGAGTGCCTCGGCGATCTGCGTGATGACATCGAGCGCTTCCGCGGAAGAAAGCGGACCGCGCGGCAATCGCTGCCCGAGATCTTCTCCGCGAACGAAATCCATCGCCAGGAACAGCCCGCCGCTTGGGAACTGTCCCAGACCGCGGGCCGGCACAATGCGAGGATGCCGCAGCTCGGCCAGGATGGCCGCCTCATTCAGAAAGGCAGCCACCGCCGCGGCGTTGCGATGATGCTTCTTGGCCAACGCCTTGACCGCCAGCACTTCGCCGGTCGAACGTCTCACGGCACGGAAGACTTTGCCGATACCGCCGGCGCCTACCAACTGTTCCAGCAGCAGGTCGTCATAGGCAATCTCGCCAACAAC
>CALJLD010000290.1 GCA_937982665.1 uncultured Planctomycetales bacterium | reverse complement strand
TCCTTCGGGAATGATAATCAACCCAGCGCGGCGTCCCTTGCGGATATCATCCATCGCCAACTGGTCATCATCGCGCATATTGAAGGTGACGTTGCCGGTCTCATTCAAAGCAGCGACGAACTTCCCAGACATCTCGGACTTGTCGTGATCAACAATGACCAACTCCAGGTCCGCATTCTCTGACGACATTCCGCCGAAAATGAAACCAAAGAACAGGCCCATCATCAACGGGAAGAAGAAAATGAAGAACATTCCCATCCAATCACGGCTGATCAGGCGGATGTCCTTGAACGCGATTTGCAAGATTTGTTTCATCAGTCGCGAAGCCTCCGGCCGGTCAAGGCAAGGAAGACGGCCTCCAAATCTGGTTGCGTGACCTGTAGCGTGCTGAACTCAAAGCCGGACGAAGTAAGTCGACCAATCTCCGCCAACGGTTCCGCAGACTGAAAACGCAGCGACGTTCCGTCAAGATCGCCTGGCAAAGCGGCACCGTCTTGCGGAACTTGATTCAATTCCGCCAGCACGAGTGACTCACCGCCGTGCGCCGCAATCAACCGCTGTACGGTATCCAGCGCCAACAGCTTGCCGTGATCCATAATGGCGACGCGATCACACAATCGCGCCGCCTCTTCCATGTAATGCGTTGTGTAGATAATCGTCAGGCCGGATGCCTTGAGTTGGTGGATCTGCTCCAAGATGTGATTGCGAGATTGCGGATCAATGCCAACGGTGGGTTCATCAAGAAACAAGACCTCAGGGTCATGAACCATGGCAGCGGCCAGGTTGAGCCGTCGTTGCATGCCGCCGGAGAATGTTTTGACACGATCTTTCCGTCGGTCTTGCAGCGATGCCAATTCCAGGGCCCAGTCGACTCGCTCCTTCAATTCGGCTCCGGACAGCCCATACAGCTTCCCGAAGAAGGCCAGGTTTTCTTGGGCGGAAAGATTGTCGTACAGTGACAAGGATTGCGGCGCAATTCCAAACCTGCGGCGAACGGCCGGGCGTGTGGGATCGGCTTCGCCATGGACGGAGATGATGCCTGCATCCGGTGATAGAATGCCCACCATCATGCTGATGGTTGTGGTCTTGCCGGCGCCGTTGGGGCCCAACAGACCGAAGGCTTCGCCTTGCTGCACGCCAAAGCTGACACCATCCACGGCGTTGATGTCGCCAAACGATTTTCGTAAGTCGGTGACTTCTAACATGCTGGATTGACTGATAAGTCGCGAATCCCGATCAGAGAATTGTTGATTTGAGTTGGTGATCATCTGGCTTTCGTGCAGTGGGCAGCATTCTTGGCGACAAAACCAGGAAACCGTGAGTCGGTCGCAGGAGTTGGCTCCGCACCTTGATTCGATGATCCCGAACCAACATCCAGCCAGAAGCAATTATTCCGAGGCAATGCCTGCCGACAGGGCATTCCAAACCAGTTGGTGAAAATGGTGCTCGCCAAGCTCCATAGATGCGTATCGCCCGCCGGAGAAGATTCCCGCCTGCAGACCTCGTTGCACGGACTCACAAACGCCAACGTCCTCAACCTGAACTTGATGGCTGGCAACCAGGCTGCGGTGGATGAAGTCCGCTTGCTGGGCCGATTCCGCCGAGTCGCTATCGTGTTGAGGGTAGCCGTTGGGAATGTACTCCGGTTCAAAGTAGTAATCGAAGACGGTTAACGTCTCTGACGGCGAAACCGGCAGCACCCAGTTGACGTCCATCATGGGCCCATAGCGGTTGATCATCAGGTTGGGATACAGCCAGGCGTAGATTGATCCGCCGCCAATCCGTTCGGCGAAGTCCGCGCCATTTGCGTTGGCCTCTCCGCCGCTTGATTTATTTGGTTGATTTGCGTCGCAGGACTGAATTGAGAACCGGTCGAACAGTTCGGTGCGGTAATCGTCCAAGTTAAGTTGGCCAGCCAGACCTGGATGAACCGCGGCGACATGGTATCCGCCGTCCAGGTAGTTATCGACAAACACCTTCCAGTTGCATTGCAACCGATACTCTCGCCGTGTGACAAACTGCAAGTTGTCAAAGCCCATTGCATCCAGCCGCGCGCGCAGCGGTGACAACTCCGCGGCCAGGTCCGGTGGCGTTTCGCCAAAGTGCAAGAAGACCAGAGGGCCCCACTCCGCGACAGCAATCGGGCGAAGCCCAAACTGTTTGGGATCAAATCCATCCTGCGCTCCCAAGCCAGGTGCTCGGGTCAAGCGGCCATTCAAGTCGTATGTCCAGCCGTGGTAAGGGCACACAAGTTGCTGACAACTTTGTTCCGTGGTGACAACCTCCGCGGCATGGTGCGCGCATACGTTGTAGAACGCTCGCAGCTTGTGATCTTCGCCTCGCACAATCACGAAAGGGCGGCCCAGGAATGTGCTGGCATAGCAATCACCAACTTGCGTGAATTGGCCCGAGTGAGCGACTGCCTGCCAGGACTTGCCAAAAATGCACGTGTCTTCAAGCGCCAAGAACCGCGAATCGGAATACCACGTCCAGGGGGGCGTGCGAGCCTTGCGGCAATCCTCGTGGGGATCGAACCGATCCAATTCCGCTTGGAGCCAGGCCGACGAGGTTTCGCGTTCTTGCAAATCTGGAAGCGTGCCCATGTGATACCTGGGTGGGAAAGCAACCAATGGTGACAACTGATGGATTGCGAAGATTTTACCGGTCGTAACGGCATTTCGACACACCCTGTCACCGGGTTCGGGCCATTCACCTCGGCAAGCTTTGACTTATACTGAATCCTTTCCGCACTTCTGCCTGGCGTTGCCCTTTATCTGATCCATGCAGCCACGCACCCTTGGCATGAGATCCGCCGCGTTCCCCCTGCAGCCCCAGGCGTATAGCTTTGGGTTTTGGGTGGCGGCTTGCTACATGGTGCTGTTCATCATTCGCCCCTGGGAACTTTTATTCCCGCAACTTGGTGATTTCAAATTTGAACGCATCTACGTGGCGTTCATGTTGATTGCCGTGCTAAAGGAAGGATTCCGTCTGCATGGGCAATACAAGTCCGTCTTAGGCTTCTTCGCTGCGATCGTCTTTTCCGCTGTCTTGGCGCAAGACACTGCGCTGGCTTGGGATAGTGTTTATCGCTACCTGCCGCAGGTGGTGTTTTTTGTCGTGCTGCTTTCGGTCATTCGCCAGCAAAGAGAACTCAACTTGATGATTGGAGTCTTTCTGGCGGCGCTTGCTATGTACACCGGAAAGGCGCACTGGGAATATTACATCCATGATGCCCATCGTGTCGCGCAGGGTGTTGATCGGTTGATGGGCATTGACCTCACCGAAACAGACCCGAATGCCTTTGCGATGCATATGGTCTGCTCGCTGCCGCTAGTGCTTTACCAAATCCGCAACCGCAAGGCGATCATCGCGCAATCCCCTGCTTGGGTTCGCCCCTTCATTCTGCCGGGTTTGGTTGTCTATGGTTTGCTGGCCATCAGTACGGTTTTCCATACTCAAAGCCGAGCAGGCATGCTGGGTTTGGCTGCCTTCTTTTTCTTAGCTTCATTTAGTTTTGTACGTGGCGGAAAGATTGTGAGAGCGATCGCGCTCTCTTTGGTCTTGGTTGGCGTTGCATGGCTGGTCCTGCCAGAAACCGTCAAAGGACGGCTGCGAACCATCTGGAACCCCGACGCTGGTCCGGCCAACGCACAAACTTCCGCGGAAGGCCGAATCAATGGGCTCAAGGCCGGCCTGGAGATGTTTCGCCGCCATCCCATCAACGGCGTTGGGCCGGGGAACTTCATGCCGTACCGCATTCGTCACGTTGACGGAGTTCCGCTGATCGCGCACAACCTGCCAGGCCAGGTCTTGGGGGAACTCGGACTCATCGGAGGGCTTGCGTTTGCCATCCTGGCGATCGTGGCATATCGCAACACACGACGCACAAGAAATCTTGCCGGGCAGTTCCCAGGTAATCCGCAAATGCGGCAACATGAGCAACTCGCAAACGCATGCCGGCAGGTCATTTTGCTATTGCTGTTCTTTGGAATGGCGCTCCACAACAACCTTAAATATGATTGGCTTTGGGTGGCGGCTTTTGCCGGGTTGAATCTTCAATTCACAAAAGTGACGGCCCATCGACTCACACAAATCGGTCGCAGGCGCATGAGCCAAAGCGGCATGTCGCCGCAATATGCGAACACCATCGCGCCGCGATAATCCCCGGCACACCCTCAAGCTTCGCCGCTGGAGATAACAATAATCGGCGGCGCTGCCGATATGTCGAGCGGTCCCATCCCTGAATTGCGCTGAGTTTTGAACTTCAATGAGTGTCGGCGACGAAACAACCAACGATGACATTCCAACCGCTGCCGGCATGCGCCAGCAGGTGGTGCACGGAGTGCGTTGGAGCGCCGCGGCACGCTACGGGGTTCAATCCATTCAACTGGTCAGCTCCCTCACGCTGGCGCGGTTGCTGGCGCCGGAGAACTTTGGCCTGATGGCCATGGCGACCGTCTTTGTTGAGTTCACTCGCGTTTGTCTCAACCTGGGCTTCAGCAAAGTCATCGTCCAGCGCAAGACCGTCGACGAAGAGTTTCTCAGCAGCCTGTTCTACTTCAACATTGGTTTTGCCGCGCTGTTGATGTTGATTCTTGCCGCATGCTCACCGCTGGTGGCATGGTTCTATGACAACGGCGAATTGACCTGGCTGTTGGTGGCTTTGTCCAGCGGCGTGTTTCTCAGCAGTCCTTCCTTGGTCCCCGCGGCGCTGCTCAACCGCGAATTGCGTTTTGGCAAGCTGGCCGTGATCGATATGGTCTCAACCTTGTCGCAAGCCACCTGCGCCATCTCGTTGGCATTCGCCGGTTTTGGAGTTTGGTCGCTGGTCGGCGGCTCATTAACGGGTGCCATCGTCCGGCCGGTGTTGACCAACTTCGTTTCACCGTGGAGGCCAAAACTCCTGTACTCGTCGGCCCGCGTGCGAGAAGTCTTCAACTTCAGCGCGAACCTGACCGGCTTTGACATCTTCAACTTCTTCGCCCGCAGCGCGGACAACATCATCATTGGCAAGTTTCTCGGCGAGACGAGCTTGGGCTATTACACCATGGCCTACCGGATTCTCAGCTATCCGCGTGACGCCGTCTCCGGCGTAATTGGCCGCGTGCTCTTGCCAACTTTCAGTCGTCTGCAGAACGACAACCAAAGGCTGGCCGCCGCTTATTTGCGAATCTGTGGCTGCATCGCCTTTGTGACCTTTCCCATGATGCTCGGGCTGATGGCCGTCGCCAAACCGTTCGTGCTCGCCGTGCTTGACGTCAAATGGTTGCCAGCGTTGCCGGTGATTTACATCTTCTGCCCCTTGGGCATGTTGCAATCGATAGGAACAACGGTCGGACATTTGTTTATCGCCAAGGGACGAGCCGACTTGATGTTCCGCCTGGGGGTTGTGCGGGGCAGCGTGATCATTGCTAGTTTCTTCGCAGGGCTGCCTTGGGGAATCGTTGGCGTGGCCACAGCCTATGCGACGGTTGTCCTCGCAACCTGGATTCCATCGCTGTGGGTTGTCTTTCGGCTTGTGCCGGGCCTTCGCGTGCGTGACTTTATGCGAAACCTCGTTCCGCACGCTACATATGCCATCACCATGGCCGCACTGGTGTACTTCACCAGTTGGCGACTCGCCGCGGTGGGCACCGCATCATGGTTGAACGTTGCCATTTGTGTTCCACTGGGCGTGATCGTTTACTCGGCCCTGGTGCTGACCTTTAAGCCACCAGCCATGCATGATTTCTTGGAAATCTTGCCTTTCGGAAAAGCCAAATCCGGCGACAAAGCCAACAAGCAAAGCAACACAACCCAGGACGAGAGCAGCGAGCCAACTCAAATTGGCGTCATGAATTGACCGCTTGATTTTGCGAAGACAGGATCAGCGTTGAGAGTAAACTGGATGTATGAAGACAAGTATGTTGAGAGATAAAGACACGTTCGACGCGACTTACGCCGAACGCTACACCGAGCGTAACCGTATCAAGGTGGAGAAAATCCTCCAAGCCTTGGATCATCCTGCGTCCGTGTTGGATCTCGGCTGCAATGCCGGCTATGTCGATGCCGCGGTCCTGGACCGCTTTCCCCAAGCGCGGTGCCACGGCGTCGAGCTGGAACAATCGGTTGTCGATCCGCAACTCCTGGCAAATGACCGCTTCACGCTGACCGTCTCGGATGTCGTCGATTTTCGCTTTGAGCAAACTTACGATGCGGTGATCTTCAACGCGGTGCTGCACCACGTGTTGGGCAAGTACGGCAAAGAGACCGCCTTCCGACTGTGGACGGACATTGTTGATCACACCAATTGCGAGCTCTTCTTCGAGACCGGGATCGCGGAAGAACACGGCGACTACTACTGGAAGGACGCCATCCTGCGCGAGTTCGGCGGCGATGAACTCTATTACTCGGAGCTGATCCGACGCATTGGCCCAAGATTGAAACGGATGGATGTAGTTGCGGAATTGCCCATCCACCGCGCCGTGCGGTTGCTGCATCGCTTTGAATTGCATCCGCTGGGTAGCGAACACGACCTCAAGTCTTCGCCCGATCGTATCTACGCGGATGCGTATCTCAACGATGACCGTTTGCAGCCCATCGAGGAATACCGCCGCACCGAAGGCTCGGCCGGACAGCGTTTGATCCCCGCCGATTCTAGCTCGGAAAACGTCTTTCAAAGCACCAGGTTCTTCAAACTCCGCAATACTGCAACTGACGAATTGCTCTTCGCCAAGCAGATCCTGAACGATCCGCTCAAGCAGATGCGCGAATTCCAGATTCACCAACAGGTTGAACATCCGCGGTTGCTCAACTGCCTTGGCGTCTCAAAAAACCATGGGCTTGTCTTCCCCTGGTACGAAGCCGTTCCGCTGCCGCAGATCGACTGGCCAACGGTTGAGAACAAGGACGAAGTCGCCAAGCAAATCGAAGACTTCTTTCACGAAGCGAACAAACTTCGCTTTCAACCAGGCGAACTGGACATTGATCCGCTCGCAAGCGTCGCAGCCCGCACGGTTGCAGAGACCGTCGACCTGCACGCCAACAACATCCTGGTCCAAGTCGCAGGACAACGCGTGACCGACTGGCGCGTGATCGACCTGGAACACTACACCAACTCCAACGGCGAGCGCAACCAGCGCCATTTGCAATCCATCTTGCAAACCATCTTGCGTCCCAAGAAGGGCTGGCTCAGCCGCCTGGGCTTGCGGAAGTAACCAGCCCACGGCGAGCGACGATTTTGCCCTTTCCGTCATTCCCGTGAAGACGGGAATCCAGTCAAGTCTCAACTGGCTTGGTTCTAACCCTACCGAAAATGGTGAGAGTTCGCTTCTTTTTCTGCGTGTTCCCAACGCGGCCCAAACTTCGCCTGACGTCGTGGCGTCACGTTGACTGGATTCCCGCCTGCGCGGGAATGACGGAATGTGCGAAACCTGAAATGACCGTCGCCGAACCTGGATGACGGAATGTGCGAAGAACCAGGAACCGCCTACGATGCAATCCGCAAAAACAAAAACCGGGCCGCCGCTTAATCGCCGCGCCTCTTCTGCCGTTTCAACCGACGCAGCTCTTTCTCTTTCTGCTTCTTCAGCTTGGCCTTTTCCTTAGGGCTGAGCCGTTTGCCGGTGCCAACCTTCTCTTTCTTCAACTGCCCGTTGGGGTTGGACATGGCCTCGCGTTGCATTTGCCGCATGTATTTCATCTTGGCGATGGGGCCCATGCTGTTCATCTTTTTCATCATGTCCCGCATCGGCTCGAACATTTTGATCAGGTCCGTGATCTCGTTCGGCTCAACGCCACTGCCTGCGGCAATCCGGCGGCGGCGGCTGACATCGATGTACTTTTTGGGGTTGCGGCGCTCGTCCGGCGTCATGCTGTCAATCATGCCGCGGATGCGTTTCATCTGCGAATCCGAATCGACGTCCTTCATGGCGTCGCGAACTTCCTTGCCGCCGCCCATCATGCCCATCAGCTTGTTCATCGGCCCCATCTTGCCCACCTGATCGAGCATGGAACGGAACTGCACGAGCGTGAACTCGCCCTTCTCCAATTCTTCCTGCATGCGGCGCTGTTCATCTTCATCGATGACATCGCCAACACGTTGCGCCAAAGCGGCCAGGTCACCTTGGCCGAGAATTCGCCCTGCCATGCCTTCTGGCGAGAACGGTTCCAGTTCCTCAATGTGTTCACCCACGCCCAGGAATTTGACCGGGACGCCGGTGACTTCCTTGACCGACAGCACGGCACCACCGCGTTGATCACCATCCAGCTTGGTGAGGATCACGCCGTTGAGTTCCAGCGCGTCATTAAACGCCTTCGCGCTATTCACGGCGTCCTGGCCGGTCATGCCGTCAACAACCAGGTAAACCTGATCCGGCTCGACCTTGTTGTCGATCGACTGCAGCTGCTTCATCAACTCATCGTCAATGTGCAAACGGCCGGCCGTATCGAAGATAGCCACGTCCGCGCCTGACGCTTTGGCTTCCTTAACGGCGCGACGGCACAGCGCGACGGGATCCTTCTCGTTGAGGTCCGCAATGACCGGGACTTCAATCTGTTCGCCCAAGACCTGAAGCTGCTTGATGGCCGCAGGGCGTTGCAAGTCGGCAGCTACCAACAGCGGCTTCTTGCCATTCTTCTTCAGCATTCGCGCCAGCTTGGCGCAGGTGGTGGTCTTTCCGGAACCCTGCAAACCGCAGAGCATGATTTTGGTGAAGTCCTTGAGGTGCAAGGACGTATCAACCGGGCCCATCAACTCTACAAGTTCGTCATAGACGATCTTGATGACCAGTTCCGTTGGCCGAATGGCGTTGATCACCTGCTCGCCCAGCGCTCGCTCGGAAACGCTGTCGATAAAGTTCTGCACGACCTTGTAACTGACGTCCGCTTCCAGCAGGGCTTTGCGGACCTCTTGCAGGCCTTCCCGCATGTTGGCTTCGGTCAATTTGGCCTGACCGGAAAGTCGGCGAAAGGCGCTTTGCAGACTGTCTTGCAGTGATTCAAACATGGGTCAGCCGGTCCACTCCCGAAGGCAGGAAACGTGCGGATTTGCCGGGGTTGCGGCATTCTTTGATGTGCCAGCCCCGCTGTCATGGTAGTCAATCAGCGGTTACGCCAAAAGTGGCGCTCGCTGCGACATTCATGCGACACGCGGCCAAAGTGTCCTATCACATTCTCTCTCCTGCCAGGGAATCCGCGGGATGGCTGGGGAATCAAGCTGGATCAGGGTTTGCCTGAGTGCCGATGACGCGACAATGCGGCTGGCTTGATGCCTGGTCACATCAAGGACCGTCAATAAATCCACCGTCAATAACGCAAAAGTCCATGGAGGGACTCATGCGACGTTTCGCGACATGCTTGTCGATCGCCTTGATGCTGGCTCTGCTGGCAGGCTGCGGCGCTGATGCTCAGCAGATTCTGCAAGAGGTTCGCGCGGAAGCCGAGGCAAACCGCAACTCTGCGCCGGTTGCCAGTCCCAGCACGGTTCGCTCCGGCGACTCGATCCGCGTCGCCAGCTTCAACATTCAAGTCTTTGGCGTCTCCAAGATGGGCAAGCCGGAAGTTGTGGATGTGTTGGCCCAGGTCATCAGGCGCTTCGATATCGTCGCCATTCAGGAAGTTCGCGCTGCTGACCAAAGCGTTGTGCCGCGGTTTGTTGAGCAGATCAACGCCACGGGACGACAATATGCCCACGTGCTTGGTCCGCGGCTGGGACGCACTTCCAGCAAAGAGCAATACGCCTACATCTATGACACGCAGAGCATTGAGCTTGTGCCAGGCTCTGTGTACACCGTGCCGGACCCTTCGGATTTTCTTCATCGCGAGCCGCTGGTGGCGCGGTTCCAGGTTCGCTCGACAGGCCGCGAGCAAGGCTTCAGCTGCACGTTGATTAACATTCATACAGATCCGGACGAAACCGACATTGAGCTGGATGCTCTGGACGATGTCTACTTGACGGTTCGCAACAATGCTCCCGACGAAGACGACGTGATTTTGCTGGGCGACCTCAACGTTGACGAGCGACACTTGGGCGAGTTGGGGCAGCTCTCCGGTATTGCGTATGTTGTCTCCGGCGTGCCGACGAATACGATCGGGAAGTCCACCTACGACAACCTGGTCTTTGATCGTCGCAGCACTACGGAGTTCACCGGCGCTTGGGGTGTGCTGGACCTGATGGCCGATTACGGTCTTACGCTCGACCAGGCGAAGCAAGTTTCTGATCACCTGCCGGTCTGGGCAGAGTTCGCCAGCCGCGAGCATGTGACAGGCATCGCCGGGCGACCGACAGAGACTGTTCGCTAGTTGATTTGGGTAGCACAGACGCTCCCGCGTCTGCGTCGTGCAGCGACAAGAGGTGGCGAGGTGACTTGGCAGGACCTCGACCACCTTCACAGTGGAGATCCGCGCAGCGTGAACTGTCGCTGAAACTCACGCGATTCGGAGCCCCAGCGTCATGATAGTGAAGGACTGAACGCGGCGCTACTTGGGAGCCAGCCGGCATTCCATCCGGCGTCCGGAGCGGCGCGGTTCGCTCTCGACCTTGCTGACGTCGGCGAGCGACTCGACGATCTGCTCGATGATTCGCTGGCCTTCTTCCTGGTGCGCCATCTCTCGTCCTTTGAAAAGAACGGTGATCTGCACCTTGTCCTTATGCTTAAGGAAGTCACGGGCTTTGTTGACCTTGACCTGGATGTCATGGTCACCCGTCTTGGGGCGAACGCGAATCTCTTTGATCTTCTGTTGATGCGAAGCGCTCTTATTGGTCCGCTTGCTCATCTGGTACTTGAACTTGCCAAAGTCCATGATGCGGCAAACGGGGGGCCGCGCATCAGGCGCGACTTCTACCAGATCGAGCCCATCGTTGCGGGCCATTTCAAGCGCCTGGTCGGTGGAGATCACACCGACCGGTTTTCCATCCGCGCTAACAACGCGAATTGGCGAGATTCGGATCTGTTCGTTTATCCGATGCTTGGGCGCGTTGGGTACAGGCGGCCGTCTCATTCCCCTAGGTGGCAAATCGGTCCTCCTTTGTCTTGGACAAGTCTCCTGGGATTACCAGGCTGCCGGCGAACTTCGCCGGGCAAAATCGGCTGAATTCAATCATCCAATTTCGGGTGACAAAACCTCACCGGGCGAACGCCGCCCAGCAAATAACTCAGTTCCCGTATCTTAGTGATTCGCGAACTCTCTCAAAATATCGATCATGTCCGCCAACTGGTCAAATCTTTTCTGACGAATGTGCCGTCAATTTCGGCCCAGGGTGGCCGATAAGCAACCAAAGCTGGCAACAAACAATTGACGTTTCGCACGGTCACAAAGTTCGCGAAACATCAATCAATATTCGTGGTCACTTCCGCGAGCGGCAAATCCCGCGTCTGATTCGAACTTTTGCCGTACGGTCTTGGCGTCAATCTCGGCCTTGAGCCGGGCCACCGCTTCCTCGATGGGCAAGGCGCCAACGTCGCCTTCCAGGCGGTCCCGGACGCTGACAGTCTGGTTCTCCTCGTCGCGTCCGCCCACCACCATCATGTACGGAACAAGTTCCAGCTGGGCGTTGCGAATCTTCGCGCCAAGCTTTTCCGCTCGATAATCTCCGCTCACGCGAAAGCCGGCCTCGCGAAGGCGAGCTTCTACCTTGCGGCCGTAACTTTCGAACTTGTCGCTGACGGTGAGAACTCGCGCCTGCTCGGGAGCAAGCCACAACGGGAATGCCCCGGCAAAGTGCTCAATCAGCACGCCGATAAACCGCTCCATGGAGCCTAGCGGAGCGCGGTGGATCATTACCGGTTGATGCGGTGTGTTGTCCGCACCAATGTATTCCAGGCCAAAGCGATCCGGGCTGGGCAGGTTGTAGTCAAGCTGCACGGTGCCCAGTTGCCACTCACGGCCCAGGCAATCGGTCACAACGAAGTCCGCCTTCGGTCCGTAGAAAGCCGCTTCGCCTTGCTCGATCTCCAGGTTCGGCAGATCCATGTTCTCACAGACATCGCGAAGTGCCTTCTCCGCACGATCCCAGACTTCAGGCGAACCAACATACTTCTCGCCGTCCGGATCACGGAAGCCCAGCCGCACGCGATAGTTGTCCATGCCTACGCACTTCAGCACGTACTGGGTCATCTCGATGCAGCCGCGATATTCTTCGCCGACTTGCTCCTCAGTGCAGAACAAGTGTGCATCGTCCTGAGTGAAACCACGCACGCGAGTCATGCCGCCAAGTTCGCCAGATTTTTCATAGCGATAGACGGTGCCAAACTCGGCCAGCCGCACAGGCAGTTCGCGATAACTCCGCGGCCGCGAATTGTAGATCATGATGTGATGCGGACAGTTCATCGGCCGCAGCAGGTAGCGTTCGCCTGGCTCCATCTCAATCGGTGCGAACTGGCTGTCCTGATAATACGGGAAGTGACCTGAGGTCTCGTACAACTCCACGCGGCCAATCTGCGGCGAGTAGACCGGCTGATAGCCGCGCTTGATGAGTTCGTCCTTGATGAAACTCTCAAGCACGCCGCGGATGATTGCGCCCTTGGGCTGCCACAGCACAAGACCGCTACCCACCATGGGGTTGATGGAGAACAACTCCAGTTGTTTGCCCAGGGTGCGATGGTCACGCCGCTTGGCTTCCTCCACGCGGGCGAGATAAGCGTCAAGATCTTCCTGGCTGAAGAAGGCAGTGCCGTACAAGCGCTGCAGTTGCTGCCGGGACTGATCGCCTTTCCAGTACGCGCCTGCGACGGAAAGCAGCTTGAAGGCGCCGATAGCTCCTGCCGCGGGAATGTGCGGCCCGCGACAAAGATCGATGAACTCGCCTTGCCGATAGAAGGACAACTGATCGTGCCCGGCCAGCCCTTCCTCAATGTGTTCCACCTTGAGCGGCTGGTCGAGGTTCTGGCAAAGCTCGAGTGCTTTCTCGCGCGGTTCCTCGATCCGCTCGAACAGCTCATCTTCCTTGATGATCTTTTGCATCTCGGCTTCGATCTTGGGGAAGTCTTCCTCGGAAAGAGGTTCCTCCAGACCGATGTCGTAGTAAAAGCCGTTCTCGATGGTCGGCCCAAACGCGAGCTGCACGCCTTCGTAAAGCCGCATTACGGCGCGAGCCATGACGTGGGCGCAGCTATGCCGCATCACGCCCAAAGCTTCGGGAGATTTGCGAGTGAAGATGCGAATGCCGACATCGCCTGACTCCGGCAAACGGTAGTCGAGGCCGACGATATTCTTCTCGGCGTTCTTCTCAGGACTACCGTTGTTCCTGACCTCGACCTCGGCGGCAAGGGCGTCTTTCGCGAGACGCGGGCCGATGCGAGCTGCGACTTCCGCGGGAGTTACTGATGAAGGGAAATCCAGAACTTTGCCATCAGGCAAATGAACGTTAAGCATGGGACGGGATCTTCCGTGCGAGTCAGCCGCCGAAAGGGCATCGGTACAAAGGAAGCCAAGGGCTTTCGGCTGGCTATCACGACAACGCCGCAAGTGTTTGCAACCAGCGGCTTTGCTGCCGCCAAGTATAGGGTTCGCCCTCAACCTGGCAAGGGTAACGACAGTCCGCGTCAGCGGAGGTTCGCGTGCGAAAACGGCGTTGCTTATCAGCATCATGAATCCTCGTTTAGTCATGCTGGCATCTCGCCGCGAGCAAGTTCGTCCCTGCTCGCCGCATCAGCGCGTGGAAGCTGCACAAAGCCATACACAAAGCAGGCTGGCGTTACGGTGTATTTCCATATTGCCAAAGAGCGAAACGGCAAATTCCCACGGAAGCTGCGCAGTGGGCAACACGAGTTTTCAAAAACCTGCGACCCGCGGATCTCGGGCGAGAAAAGTGCTCCTCGTCCGAGATCCAAATCCGGGATTACGCCCTGGATTACACCCGGGATTACCATCCGCCATT
>CALJLD010000289.1 GCA_937982665.1 uncultured Planctomycetales bacterium | reverse complement strand
TGCCTGAGAAATACAAACGGTCCAACCTTGAGCAGGCGGATCACTTGGCCGTCAAGCTGAGAGCGGCCGGCTTGTGGTTCCGCAAGCGCATCGTCGGCTCAAGCGAATTCCAATCGCGCGCAATTCTGGATGAGAACGAGGAGGCGTTGGCAAAGCTCGAACACGATCGTTGGGTGGCCGAGAAACGTCGGCGCGGATGGATTGCGGCCGTGGGTATTGACAGTGACTATCGCGATGATGATCTGCTGCTGCACAATTGCATGTTCCCTTGGGAAGAACTGACAGAAGATATCAAGAACAAAGATCGCGCGACGGTTCGCGAGATCCCCAAACACTTGGAAGCTGCTGGGTTGGAAGTGTATATGCCCTAGCTGCCGACATGTGGATCCGTGCGGGACGGTTGCGCGGAACTTCGCCGGATATCAGTCCGATTCGCGACGAACGACGACATACCCCAGAGCGACAATCGCCCTGAGCGTGTCCAGCGCGGCGTTGCGGTCGTATTGCTTTTCGCTGTCAGGCAAATCTGCATACGGAACCAGGCATGGATGGTGCTTTTGACTGTCACTGCGTTCCGGACCATAAGTCCAACCGTCCGCCATGCGTTGCCTGGCCCAAATGTCGTGTGCGTGTTCCGCCAGTTGCTCAGTAAGTTGGATCACCTCAGGCGATAAGGTCACAGCGGAAGTATCAATGGGCTTTGGGACGTAGGCGGGCTGATCCTTCGACATGAGCTTCTCCGGCTGCGAACCCGCCACCGTTAGTTGCGACGGTTTCCGTTTGCTGCATCAGTTTTGTACGCTGAATATAGCAGAGGACGAATCCGCGCCGAAGGCGAGTACGGTGGACGATGTGAATCAGAAGGCCTGGTAGGTCAATAAAGGCAACACGGCATGGAGATCGCCGAGGGTCAGTTACCGTTGTGGTTGATCTCGTTTTTTGACTTTCCTCCGTTGTCCTTCAAGAGCCTGGCAGTCTGGGTTTGATTCCTGGCCTGAGCCCAATCCAGCGGTGTGCCGCTCAAGTTGGAGAAGTCACTGCGGCCTACGAGGTTGACGTTGGCGTCGTTTTCGATGAGGAACGCCACCAAGTCTCGCTGTCCGTTGTAGGCAGCCTTGTGGAGACACGTTACGCCAAACTTATGCTCATCGATTTCTGCGCCAAACTGCAACAGCAGTTCAGCCAAATCGACTCCGCCTCCGCCGATCTGAGGGTACCACATGATCGGGAAGTCGTGAGGGCCGCGTTCAGTTATGCGGTCCTTATTCTGCTTCAAAAGGCTTCTCGCGGACTCCAAGTCAGCCACGGCTAATGCGGTCGTCAGCGACATGGGTGCGCCGCGTTCGAGAAAATACTTTGTCCAATCCGCGCGTTCCATGTGGGCACAGGCTTCAACACCTAACTCGTCCCAACTGGCGTTGCCGTGTATGACCAAAGGATAGTCTTTGAGAATCTGCTGCGATCTGGCGAAGTCGTAGTGGCACATTTCGCAAAACTCATTGATCACAAGCTGAGGAACATTGAGTTCTTGCGGAGGCGAGTAGGCCTCGCCATTGGCATCTTGAACAAAACGCGAAGTGCGGTCCATCCTGCGAATACGTTCGTGTTCTCGCAGCACGCCCGCGGCCGCGTCATTCCCCATACGTGTGGCAACATCCAATGGTGTCGCGTCGTCACTGTTTTTCAGATCAACTTTTCCCCCGCGACGGATCACTGCCGCGACCAATTCCGGATCCCCCAAAGCTGCCGCTCCATGCAGCACGGAATTGTTGCCGGGTTGTTGTGCGTTGACGTCGCCAGCGTCGATCAAAATCCGCATTCCTAATTGGACTGCTGTTTGCTCATCTGAATGTCTGAACGCGGCGCGAAACGCTGTGACATCTGTTGAGTCGTCATCGCGCACATTCGGGCTCGCCCCCCAACGATTCAACGGCCAGATCATCTCTTCTTTGCCACAAACTGCGGCCGCGTAGTAAGCGTTGCCGCCAATTGGATGGATTGCATTGACGGAGTCTGGTGCGGCTTTGACAAGTTCGATGAAGCGATCCTTATCATTTGCAAGGACGGCCTCGACGACGTCAAGTTCAATGCCACGATTGAGGATTTCGTCCGCAACCTTTGTTTGAGCGTGGAGGTGGGCGAGGACGAAGATCGAACGCCCTTCACCGTCGCGGTGCGATTTGAGTTTCGGATCTTGGTCCAAAATCCTGACGACTGTTGACAGGTCGCCTGAAGTCACAGCTGCGACAAGTTCGCCGCTCAGCGCGTTGGGGAATGAAGGAGGAACCAAACTGGCCGGTACGAGAGATGCAACACCGCCAGCCATCAAGAGTGAACTAAAACTGCGGCGTGAGATTCGGTGTTCTTCGGACATGAGCAACCACCATGCAATGTTTGAAATGAAAGGAAGCAGGGCGATTTTACGACGCTGAATATGTCGAGACTTCTCGGATCTTGCGAATTTAGTCTTGCTGCGTTCGCCAGGAACTTGGGGACACTCCAAAATGATTTCGAAATAGCGCAGAGAAACTCCCGAGACTACTGAAGCCTACCGCCAGGCAGATATGCGTCACAGGCATGTCCGTTTCTTTCAAAAGTTTGCAGGCAACTTGCAATCGCCGTTCCCTGAGGAAGTGATTGGGCGTCACGCCGAATGCCTGCCGAAAGCCGCGGTGAAAATGAAACGGCGAGAGTTTGGCAATTGAAGCCAGGCGTTGCACAGTCAATTCTTCTTGAAAGCACGAGTACGCGTAATCACGAGCATGAGCCAACCGCCGATAGAGTTCCTTTTGTGTTGAATTGCGGACCGAGGGAATACGTTGCCATTGCTCCCTGGCCTGCTGATGCGCCGACGGCAGGCTTGCACCAATTGCGTAGAACTCATCCTCAAGCCAAGACTCTCCGGTCGGGTCTGCTTTGAGCTGTCGTGCGATCCGCCGAATGGAGCGAGCGATGCCACCTTGAAATGTCTGCAGAGCTTCGACAAATGGTGCTGTTTGACCAGGCGACTCATCTGGATCATCGAGCAAACGCATTGCGTCTGTCGATCGGGCCGCGATTGCTTGCTCCACAAACCGCGGTTCGAAAAAAATGGCCAGCGTTTCCGTATTCGTCGACTTCAGAATGTCGAGTTCATAGAATTGGTGCTGATTGAGGACCAGGTAGCTTCCTGGCTCGACGGTATGAATTGACCGTGGCGTTGCGTATCGCGCAGAGCCGCTCATTACGGTCTTTAGCGTCAGGTTGGTCGTGCAGCATGCCTGGTATCTTGACTTTATTTTGGCGGTCAAGATTGCGTTGACGTTCCACAGCTGTGAGAAGCACGGGTTAATACAAAATGCATGTTGGGTTGCCATGAACCCAGCTTAGTGACTCACACAGTTAGCGTCTAAGCCCATCAAGCGAACTGTTCGGCAACATACATTGGCTGTCTACAAACTTGCTGGCGTTGCATGACCCCGGCCATTTTGTCACACCCGCTGCGTTTTGGATCTCCATCATGACTAAGCATCGTATTTCGTTGACCGCGTTCACAATCATTGCCCTCGCGGTGTCGGTCTCACCGGCTGCCGGCCAAATGCCAGAGTCCGACTCGGCCGCACAGGACAACGCGCCTGAGTTCGTTGATCTCTTCAATGGTCGAGACCTGACCGGTTGGGTTGATGTCAACACCAGCCCGGAAACATGGCAAGTGCGCGATGGCTTGCTGGTTTGTACCGGCCAACCCATTGGCGTGATGCGATCAGAGAAGCAATACGAAAACTTCATCCTGCATATTGAATGGCGGCACATGAAACCCGGTGGCAACTCCGGCGTCTTCGTATGGAGCGAGGGTGAAGTGCCCGAAGGTCGCCAGTTGCCCAAGGGCATGGAAGTGCAGATGCTGGAATTGGAATGGGTCAACATCAACCGGAAAGCCAACGGAGATCCACAAGACATTGGCTACATCTCGGGCGAGCTGTTTGGAGCCAATGGTTTGACCGCAACGCCGGACAATCCTCGCGGCTCGCGGAGCAAGTCTTTGGAGCTGCGCTGCAAAGGTGCCGGTGAATGGAACACTTACGACGTTGTTTGTGTCGATGGCACAGTCAAACTGGCAATCAACGGCAAGTTCGTCAATTCCATTCGAGACTCATCCGTCCGCAAGGGCTATCTTTGCCTGGAGTCCGAAGGCTCGGAGATTCACTTTCGCAACATTCGCATCATGGAACTTCCTGGCGGAATGGTGACTCCCGAGCAGACGGCACGCGTGGTTGAATAAGTATTGGCGTCACTTCAATCGAACGAGACTTCCTGGAATAATCCGCCAACCAGGTAAGCCATTGCGGCTGCCGCGCCGCCGATTGCGAGCGTTTCGAATGCCGCTCGAAGTGGTTTTTGCTCAGACGCCCAGCCGCGAATCAGACCGATGACGAAGAACGTGATACCCGTCAGGATGGTGCTGACAAGGAAGACTAGCCGCGAAGTCGAGAGTGCGGAAACAAAAAACAGCGGCAGAAGCGGGATCAGCCCGGCGACGGCAAAGCCAAAGAAAGTCGCGGTTGCCGCGCGAAGCGGCGGGGCTTGTTCCAGGTGTAGCCCCCATTCCTCAACCAGCATCGTATCGACCCAGCGTTTTCGGTCGGCTGTGATGACTCGGACGACGTCCTCCAAGATGTCCCCGTCAAAGCCTTTTGCGGCGAAGATCTGGCGAATCTCCTCCCGCTCATAATCCGGCACTTTATCGATGTGCATTTCCTCCATGCGGCGGAAGCGAGCCAAAATCTGTTGGTCGGACTTGGCTTTGAGATAGTTGCTGGCCGCCATGCTGAAACTGTCGGCAACGATGTTCGCCAGGCCCAGAACTATTGCCACCGCACCGGAGAATCCGGCCCCCGCAGCGCCTGCCACAATGGCGAACGTGGTCACAGTCCCATCGACGGCTCCAAGAATGAAGTCGCCCAAGGGGCTCGCCCGCTTCTCGGAAGCAATTCGTTGTTGAATCGCCTCGTCGGTGTGCATCGCGTGCAGTGCTTTTTGTTTCTTTGACGAGTTCATGGATGCGTTCTTGCGATTTGTGTCAGGCGCACGCGGTGTATTCTTCGCATGCCGTTGAATCTGCCGATGCAATGTGAGGCGAACTGACCGACTCGTCACATGGAATCGGCCGACGATGAATCGCGCGGCAGCACTATCCGGATCTCCGCGCCTTGAGCTTTCGATTGGCGCGCGGAATCCGCAAGCGAGTATTCCCTTACTGCATTCGCCGCGTCGATGCGTCCGCCGTGCCCCTCGACAATTCGCTTGGCGATGGCCATGCCAAGTCCTGTCCCTGTTGTCTTGGTCGTGAAGAATGGCTCGAAGATTTTCTCACACTGTTGCACGTTCAAACCAGGGCCGGTGTCGGCAATTTGAATCTGGACTGCTGGAGCGCTGTTGTTGCCGACGGTTGCCACCGTCCCATCACTCACAGTGAGGGTGACGTCACCTTCATCGCCACAGGCAGCAATGGCATTTTCAAAGACAATGCGAAGCAGCTGTACCAGCGAACGGCGATCACCGCGGATCTCCAACTGCTCGGTATTCGCAACCACATGAAAGCGGACGCGTGCGGAGTGTTCCTGGCTGAGAATTCCCCAGGCTTCGCGCCAGATTTCATCCAACCGCAAGCGCTTGTGCTCCAGCACCAGCGGCGCCGCATAGCCACGAACTTCCTCATAAAGTTGATGGACGTGATCCTGGGCGGATTGGATACGCCGGACCAAATCGAGCGCTTCAGGCCGATCTTCAACTTCCAGCTCCAAGACTTCCAGGCAGGCCTTTGTGCGTTGCAGGGCGTTACGGCTTTCATGAGCCAAACCGGTAACCATTTCGCCAATCGCGGCAAGACGCTCAGATTGCAGGAGTTGCTGCTGCGCGAAATGTAGATCCGTCAGGTCACGAATAATGCCCGTGAAAATCTGCAAGTGGTCGACTTCACTAACCGCCAAGTGGATGGGAAAGATGGTTCCATCCTTGCGTTTGCCGGTCACTTCGCGTCCGACGCCGATAATGCGTGCTTCGCCTGTTTGCAAATAGCGGCGGATGTACTCGTCATGCTCGTCACAATGTGGTTGCGGCATTAACAGTTTGACGTTCTTGCCGAGCAATTCCTCCTTGGAGTAGCCAAACATTCGCTCCGAGGCCGGATTTACATTAAGGATTCTACCACCAAGATCAATCGTGATGATCGCGTCAACCGCCGTGTTAAGGACAGCTTTCAGCCGCTCCTTGCGCTCGATTAACTGCGCCATCGCGCGGTTTCGCTCTTCGAGTTCTTGCTCAAGTTGTTTGACTTTGTGCTGTAAGTCGATGTCGTTCATTGCATCAACAGAAAATGAGGAAGTGATTCAAGCTCGCGCGCTGCGCTGTGTGCGATTACGTGCCATTGGGCTCGTCGCGCGCTTTCCCGCACATAGTTGAATGGCGACAGCCTTTCGGCTTGGGGTTGTTTGCAGCGGCACGGATGTTGCTTATTGGGAGTTCGCTCGAGAGTTGTTATGCCCAAGGGCAAGTCACGCATTGAGCGACCCAGTTGAGTTGTTGTTACTCAAACGGAGGCAAACCATGTCCAAGAAAATACTCTTTCCCACCGATTTTTCCACCTGCAGTGACGCGGGGCTGAAGTTCGCGACGGCGCTGGCGCGCGACATGGGCGGCGAATTGCTCATTGTCCACACGCTCGAAGAGCCAACCATTTATGCCGGCGAATTTTACTACGGCAACGCCGAGCCGGACGTGGATGCTGTGGTGAAGATGCTGCATTCCCTCGAGCCGGAGAATTCGCAAGTCCCGTTCCAGCACAAGATCTTGCGCGGAGATCCAGCCAAGGCAATCTGTGACTGTGCTGCGGCCGAGGACGCGGACCTGATTGTCATGAGCACGCACGGCCGCTCTGGTCTGGGCCGATTGCTGATGGGAAGCGTGGCGGAGTACGTCGTCCGAAAAGCCCCATGCCCGGTAATGACGTTGCGCGCCGAAGTTTTGAATCGCGCTGGCGAAGCTGCCGAAGCCTAGCAACTAGTGTCGTTGCTGGTCTGCTTTCGCGCCGTGCACAGTGGGCGAAGCCGCGCGCTGTGGGCCAACCCGCACATTTCCAGGCGCGCGGACGCGAGCTGAATGCGACAAAATGCGAGCAAAACCGTTGTATTTTGCGCGGTTGCCCCCGGACCGCGCTGGCATGGGAATTGCCTAAGGATTGAGCGTTCCAACCAATGTTGATCCGGCTCGGGTTGGCTGCATGCCTTCGACGAGCCTCACTCGACTGGAGAATCCCATGGCCAGCGTCACAAATCACGACTCCCATCTCGACCGCGCAAAACAATTCTTCTCCGATGCCGTGCGCGAGAAGCTTGAGGCCGATGATACTGCGGCCGGCAAGGCTGTGTCATTAATCTTGATTGCCATCATCAGTTTCGGGCTGTTGTCGATGATTGTATCGCTTTGGTTTGCACTGTAGTTCAGCGCTCTTAGCGATTGTTTGCCGCGATTCGACCTGCCGAAGCCACCTTCCGTTCCGCACTAGGATGACTCTGATGATTCGCAAACTTCTTCACGCGCGCACGCTTGCCTTTGTTGTAATTGCTTTGACAACTCTCACCTTTGCGCTGCAGGCGGAGGCCCCTCGCACGACAGCTGCTCAAGGAACGCAAGAGCAGGTCAGCGACATCATGAAAGCCAAACTTCGCTATGCGCAGGCACTGTTAAAAGGCGTTGCGCTTGAGGACTATGATGCGATTGTGAAGACATCGCAGGACCTCAGTTTGCTAAGCCAGGAGTCTTCTTGGAATGTGATTCAGACGCCGGATTATCTTCAGCACAGCATTGACTTCCGCCGTGCGGCCGATGCCATTAACGCCGCCGCAAAAGACAAGAACCTTGACGGCGTGACGCTGGCGTATTTTCAAATGACGATTCGCTGCGTCGATTGTCACCGACACATCCGGTCAGTCCGGTCTGGCGAATGACGCAGTTCAGTGCGGCGTGAGGGCCCAACCTAGGGCCTTGAGAATTAAGTAAACGCCAGTCTTGGCTCAGTCGCACGCAACGATTTCTTCCGGCTGAATGTCGTGCTTCTCCAGCAAGCGGTACAAACTGCGCCGGCTGACGCCAAGCCGGCGCGCGGAGCGGGCCTTGTTCCCCCGCTCCCGCCGGAGTGTTTCCACCACGTGTGCTCTTGTCAGCGACGCGAGATCGTCGGCTGGCGAAGCGATTGCTCCATCGGAGCTGGCGGCGGCGGGATGGACAATCTCCTCCGGCAGGTCCCATAGCCCTATCATTTGTGGCCCACTCACTTGATCGTCCGCGAGGATCTTTGCCCGCTCGATCACGTTGATGAGCTGCCGCACGTTTCCCGGCCAATGGTAGGATTCCAGGGCCTCGGCTGCTTTCTCGTCAATCCGCCAATCCGGGCCGAGAAAATGTTGAACCAAGATGCGAATATCGCCATCCCTTTCCGCCAGTGCCGGCATGCGAATGTTCATCACATCGATGCGGTAGAACAAGTCCTCGCGAAATCGGCCGGCTTCAACTTCTTTGCGCAGATCGCGATTTGTCGCAGCAAGAATCCGCACGGAAACACGGCGCTCTTGCAAAGAGCCAACTCGCCGTAGCGAGCCGTCCTCCAGCACTCGCAGCAGTTTGGCTTGCAGCGGAGTGGGGAGCTCTCCAATCTCATCGATGAAGAGCGTGCCGCCGTCGGCCACTTCAAACAAACCTGGCTTTGCGGCAATCGCGCCGGTGAAGGCACCTTTCTCGTGGCCGAAGAGCTCGCTTTCCAGCAGACTTTCCGGCAAAGCTGCGCAGTTGATCACGACCATGGGTTTGTCACGGCGGGAACTTGCACGGTGCAAAGCTTGCGCGACAAGTTCCTTTCCCGTCCCGCTGGCGCCCTGAATCAAGATGGGTTTGTCTGATGGGCCAGCCCGCTCGATAAGCCGATAAAGCGCTTGCATGGCCGATGATTCGCCGATGATCTCCCGGGGCTTTTCCGCGCGGGCGAGCACTTCGCGGAGTTGAACATTCTCTTTCCGCAAGCGGCGGCGCTCGTCGGCTTTGCGGATTGCATGCTCAAGATCGGCCAGCGATGTCGGCTTTGTCAGGTAATCAAACGCCCCCTGTTTCATGGCCTCGACGGCAGTCTCAATTGTCCCTTCGCCAGTGAGGATGATCGCTTCGCAGTCCGGGTTGATTTGCTTGATCTGTTTGAGCACTTCCAAGCCGGAAATGCCTGGCATTCGCATGTCCAGCACAGCGACGTCGAAGCTGCGTCGCTCGCAAAGGGCGAGTGCCGCTTCACCATCGGGGGCTTCTTCCACGGCGAAATCCGACTTGCGAAATCGCCGAGTCGCAACCGTGCGGAAGTCGTCATCATCATCAACAAACAGCAAGTCGAGTTTGTTGGAGTCTTTCATTTTGAAACCTGGAGGTGCAGGCGTGCGGAAACGCACTTGCGCGAGCGGATCCGCACGATCTTAACTCAAGGACGGTGCCCATATTGCACATTGCTCGCTTGGAACGGCATTTGCCGTTTCAGATCACGTTATCCTCGCAAACCGTGTTCCCATCACGCGAGCCGCAAGAGCGACAGGATTAGTTTCTCGCATGGCAGTTGATCTCACAACGTCGTATCTCGGGCTGTCTCTTAAAAACCCCTTGGTTGTGGGGGCGTGCCCGCTGACAGCTCAGTTGGACAAACTCTTGCTGCTGGAACAAGCGGGCGCCGCAGCGTTTGTTTTGCCATCGCTGTTTGAAGAGCAAATCCAACAGGACAACAGGTCCACTCACCCAGACTCCTCCGCCGCTGAGAGCCGGCTGGGCGAGTCACTTTCCTATTATCCGGGGATTGATGACTTCACCACGACGCCTGACGCCTATCTCCGCTTGGTGGAGGAGGCGAAGAAGTCAGTCAGTTCCCCAATCATTGGGAGTCTTAATGGCATCACGCCCGGTGGTTGGACGCGGTTTGCCGCTTTGATTGAAAGTGCAGGCGCTGATGCCCTCGAACTGAACATGTACGCGTTAGAGACAGATCTGGCAACGCCGGCGCACGACGTTGAGGAGCGATATTTGCAACTCGTACGATCTGTCCGCGAGACGATCTCAATTCCGCTGGCGATCAAAGTTGGACCGTACTTCACGGCGTTCGCCAACTTCGCTTCGCGCCTGGCCGAGGCCGGCGCCGACGGACTTGTGTTGTTCAATCGATTCTTTCAGCCGGATATCGACATTGGCAAGTTTGAAGTCATTCCCACTTTGCGATTGAGTGAGTCTTCGGAAACTCGTGTCCCGCTGCGTTGGATTGCCCTATTACACGGCAACATCAAAGCCAGCCTGGCGGCCACCACAGGCGTGCACACAGCTGAGGACGTAATCAAGTACTTGCTTGTGGGGGCGGACGTGGCGATGTTCAGCTCCGCGATCATTCAACAAGGGGCAGACGTGGTCAGCGCGATTCTGCGGGACTTGGAATCCTGGCTTGCCGAGCATGAATACACGTCAGTAGATGAAGTCCGCGGCTTGCTCGACCAAAAGAACTGCCCTGACAAGTCGGCCTTTGAACGGGCCAACTATATGAAGGTGCTTCTGCAACACATTACATAGCGTGACGCGTCTTTTGCCCAAGTCGTTCTCAATCGGAACCTGCATACGAATTCGCTCAAATAATCAACAACTTTCACCCGTAAGACCCACAGCCATGTCAACAACCAAATCCCTGTCCGCCGTGTCCGTCAGTGATATCTGCCAACGTGAGGTCGTTTCTGTCAGCAAGGACGACACCGTCTCGCTTGCCTTGTCTTTGATGGTGGAGAACCGAGCGAGTGCGTTGCCGGTGATCAACGCAGCGGGAAAGTGCCTGGGCATCATTTCCGTGAGCGACATCATCGGCCTTATCCACGATTTGGACGAGGAAATGTCTGATCCTGCCGATCCCGCGCCGGAATGGCTTGTTTCCAAAGTCACGGATCACGACCTCGGCCGCCGCAGAGTGGAAGAACTCATGAGCACAGGCATTGCCAGCGTTTCCGCCAAAGCGGATCTCCGCGAATCCGCGGTTACGATCTTGCGCAACAAAGTGCACCGACTTCCGGTGCTTGACGGGGACGATCGCGTGATCGGGATCATCTCCACCACCGATATCCTCGAGGCACTCGTAGAGCACCTGCCGGAAGCAGGAAACGACTAAGCAAGTTTTCTCGCAAAGATTGAGCTTGCGAGAGATCATTCGCTGCGCTGAACGCGGTTGCAGCCTGATCACACGATGATGTCATGCACAACGTTGCCGGCAACATCCGTCAGGCGGAAGTTGCGGCCGGCATGCTGGAACGTCAGTTCCTTGTGATCTAAGCCCAACAGGTGCAAAACGGTCGCATGCAAATCGTGCATGTGCATTCGACCGGCGATGGCCTTGTGCCCATATTCGTCCGTTTCGCCGAAGGTAAGCCCCGGCTTGGTGCCGCCGCCGGCCAGCCAAACGGTGAAGCCATTGGGGTTGTGGTCACGTCCGTCGCGACCTTGTGCAAACGGGGTGCGGCCAAACTCGCCGCCCCACCACACGAGCGTATCTTCCAGCAGACCGCGTTTCTCGAGATCGTCCAACAACGCCGCCACGGGCCGATCCGTTGCCAAAGCGTGCTTCTCGTGGTCTTTCAGTTTTGAGTGCTGATCCCAGCGTGGATTGGCCGAGTCATCCGCATAATTGACCTGGATGTAGCGGACGCCGGCTTCGGCCATTCGTCTGGCCAACAAGCACTGTCGGCCGAACTCGTCGGTTGGCTTTTCGCCAATGCCGTAACTGTCGAGGGTTGCCTTGGTTTCTTGTGCGAAATCGAAGACCGCAGGCGCATGCATCTGCATGCGGAACGCCAGCTCATAGGAATTGATAACGCCATTGAGTTCTTGTTGGCTGGGACGGTTTTGCGCCTGGATTTCGTTCAGCCCTTGGACCAGGTCCAGCCGGCGTCGTCGCTCATCCAGCGAATGGTCAGAGTTGAGCATGGGGATGCCGGATTTTGTCAGTGAAACGCCGGCGCGGCCGATGGGAGTTCCGCGAAAGTCGGCAGGCAAGAACGCATTGCCGTAGTTGCGGGGCCCCCCCTTGGTTGCCGGCGGACTGACAGTCACAAACGCCGGCAGGTTTTGATTCTCGGTCCCAAGGCCATAACCCACCCAAGCGCCGACGGAAGGCCGGACAAGGCTGGTTGCGCCGGTGTGCAGGAAGAGCGTTGCTGGTCCGTGGGCGACACCTTCGGTATGCATGCCTCGCAACAAGCAGAGCTTGTCCGCGTGCTTTGCGACATGCGGGAACAACTCGGAAGCCCACATTCCGCACTCGCCATGTTGCGCGAACTTCCAAGGCGAGCGCAACAACTTTTCCGGCGTGCGCTTGCGAGTTCGCGCGACGAGGAACTCGACAGACTGACCATCTTCTTTGGTCAATCGCGGCTTGGGGTCAAATGTGTCCAGATGACTTGGGCCGCCTTGCATGAACAAGAAGATGACGCGCTTGGCACGCGGAGCATGGTGCGGCAACTGGCCCAACGCGGCTGTTTCGCCGCGCGATCTGCTCAGTGCGCCCAGCGCGTTTGCTGACGGACCGAGCATCCCGGCAAGCGCGAGCGAACCAAACCCGCAAGCGGTGTTCGACAACAGTTGACGTCGAGAGATTGCGTTTTGCATCGGCTAATTGTGTGGTATGGACGTTGTCTGGGTGTTAGGGACTGCTTGATGTACGGCCCTATTCCACATAGCGAAAGTCAACGCTGGAAAAAACGGCCCTGGCGATATCCGCCCAGGAATCCTGCGCAGCTTGTGGTGCTTGCGTCTGATCTCGGTTTTGCTCGAGATGGCCAAGCAGGAACTCGCTTTCGCGTTCCGTCGGCGATCTCGACAAAGCCCGTTGGTAAAGCGCCTCCATACGCTCAAGATCATCAGCTTGCAGATTGGCCAGCCATGCACCGGTCGCCTGCGTTTGTAGTTCCAGAAAATCGCTGTTCATGAAAAACAGCGCTTGCGCAGGCCGCGTGCTCATTTCCCGCCGTCCGCTGACGAAACTCGGATTGCCAAAATCAAACGCCGCAAACAACGGATGCAGGTGATTGCGAAACACAGGCAAGTAGACGCTGCGGATGGGCTTTTCTTCCAGCGGAGTGAATTCGTTGGCATGTTTAGCGGGAAATGCCGGTCCGCCAGCGTGATCCTCAAGCTGTCCGGCAACCGCCAAGATCACGTCTCGCAGAACCTCAGCATCCAGCCTGCGCCGATTGGCGCGCCACAACAGACGGTTTTGCGGATCGATCATTTCCGCGGCCGCGTTCTCCGCATACCCTTGGCTGTAGGTGCGGGAGAGCACGATGCGTCGCACGAGCTGCTTTGTTGACCAGCCGCTATCGATGAACTCGGCGGCAAGAAAGTCCAGCAACTCTGGATGAGATGGGTCCGTGCCCATCGCGCCAAAGTTATCGCAACTGGTGACAATCCCCTGCCCGAATAAGTGCGACCAAACGCGATTGACATACACGCGAGCCGTGAGCGGATTCTCATTACTGGCAATCCAATGAGCGAGTTCCAAGCGACCGCTTGACTCTTCCGGGATGGGCTCAGCTTCCTCACCCAGCCAGGACGGCGCACCGCGGTGGACAGGCTCCGCCGGCCGATGAACGTCGCCTCCCACGAGAACATGGCCGTCTTCAATCTGCTTTTCCTCGCGAACGCTCATTGCGCGTGACGCGGCAGGCATCCGCTTGTTGAGCGATTCGCGCTCCGTGCGCATCTTGGCGATACGCTCGGCAGTCTCGCGCGATTGCTTCAGCAACCCTTCGATTTCAGGATCATCCGCGCCAGCATGCGATGTCGCGGCGCGATCCGCAGTGGGATCGACGGCTTCGCCTGCATCCGCATCTTCCTGTGCAACAAGCTGAATTGCATCGACAATCACATGCCCTGTCGACTTTGCGTTGCTGACAATAATCTTCGCGCTGCGTCCAAACTCAAAAACACCCAACGACTGGAACTTTCCGTCCAGGCCCGGTGGCACGCGTTGATCAAGCGCCACGGTTTGCTTGCCATCTTTCGCATAAACTTCAATCTGTGCGGCTTGCGCACGATTGTCTCCATGCGTGTAAGCCAATCGCACTTCAAAATTGCCAGACTGCGGGAGTTCGGCTTCAAACTGGACGGACTTCTTGCCTTTGCCATCGTTCTTGTCGTGGATGTAGCCGGCGCCAATGAACGGCTTCACCGAAGTCGAATTCTCCCAATCGCCGGTCTTCTTGGCTAAAGCGTCATCCAGCAGGATTCCGCCCAATCGCGAGCCATCGGGGGCATAACCATGCAAGCCAAGCGTGAGCGCGGCTTCGGCCGTCTCGCGCTGCAATTGTTTGACTTCCTCGTCAAGCTTGCTGATGGCCGTCTTGATTTCATTCGCCGCAGCTTGCTGCTCAGGCGTGTAGCCGAGATCAACCTCCACCCAGTTGGAGACGTTTGCCGTGATCAGCGTCTGCGTATTCCGTAAAACGCCCGCCATCGCGTAGTAGTCCGCGGACGTGATGGGATCGAACTTGTGGTCATGGCAACGCGCGCAACCCAGAGTCAGCCCAAGAAACGCTTTGCCGATGGTGTCCAACTGCTCATCGACCACGTCCATCCGCAACTGATCCTTGTCCTGCTTCTCATAGTTATATGGGCCCAACGCCAAGAAGCCTGAAGCGATCGTGTTCTCGCGATGCTCGCGTTTGTTATTTGTCTCAATCAAGTCGCCCGCGATGTGCTGGACAATCAACTCATCAATCGGACGGTCTTCATGGAACGCCTGAATCACATAGTCACGAAACCGCCACGCTTGCGGCATCAGCCGCGTGCGGCCACCGCCGGTAGAATCCGCATAGCGAACAACGTCCAACCAATGCCTGCCCCAGCGCTCACCAAAAGCCTTGGACGCTAGCAACTGGTCCACAAAGCGCTCACGGTTATCGCGGCTTGGGTTTTGCAGGAAGCTCTTTAGCACCGCTGGCGACGGCGGAAGGCCAACCAGGTCCAGATAGACACGTCGCAGCCAGACGGCATCGTCCGCATCAGCCGAGGGCGAAAGTTCATTGTCCTGCAATCGCCTGAAGATGTAGTGATCCAACTCATCCAACGGCCAATCGCTCTCTGCAACTTCAGGAACAGTTGCCGGCGCGAGGGCAACCAGCGACCAATGATTCCGGTCTGGCGGCGGGAGCGAAGACGCCGCGCTTCCGCTGAGCGTGGGCTGAGCTTCCGGCGCTGGCGCGCCCATGCGAACCCAATCCTCAAAGTCTTTGATGACCTCATCACTCAGCTTGCCGTCAGGCGGCATGTCCGAGAAATCGCCCGTGTAGCGAATCGCCTGAATGAGCAAGCTCGCGTCCACATCGCCGGGCGTAACGGCCGGACCGGAGTAGCCCCCCTTGCTCCAACCTTCTGGCCCTTCCAGGCTCAGCGCCCCGCTCAACTCGTCTGCGGTAGCGGAATGGCAAGCGAAGCAATTCTCCACCAAGACAGGGCGGATCTTCTTTTCAAAGAACTCCAGTTGTTCCGCGGTGGGCTTGTTCTCCCTAGCCGATTGTGAGTTTGCCCGCTTCGCATCAACGTCCTGCGAATGGATCTCGCCCGGCCACAGCGCCACAAACCCAACAAGCAAGCCCGCAAACACGGGGAATGCATACGTGGAACGTCGCTTGGGACTAAGAAGAGCAGATGACCAAGACGACCTGGCGAAATCGAACATCAAGCGGGCCGAGGCGGGAGAATCTGGCGGGCGGGAAATCGCCAGCAAGTATACCCGCTCCAGCCAACTTCGGCACGTTCATTTTCAGCGGCGCACGCACTCAAGAGTCTATGGCTCGCGCGATTTTGCCCGTGCGGCTCTCGTTACTCACCGGCGTGGCGGCCTTCCTTGTTAATCCTGGCGAACACGTCATTCAGCACCCAATGAAACACGGCCAGGTGGATGCTTTCCACCATGCCCATGTCATCTAGCGCCACGTGCAGCCCATCCTGCTGCATTTCTTTGAGCTTGCCGCCGCTGTAGCCGGTCAGGCCGAATGTTCGCAACTGATGGTGATTGGCCCAATCGACCGCTTGCAGCACGTTGGGGCTGTTGCCGGAACCACTCACGGCGATGACGACATCGCCGGGCTGTCCGTAGTTCATCAATTGCTGTTGAAAAATGTGCTCGTAACCGCAGTCATTGCCGATGGCCAAGATCCAGCCGACGTTATCGGTCAGGCTCATGACTTTCATCCGCCGCAGCGATTCATCGCCCAAGTCTTCTTGTCGCAGCGTGGACTTGCCCAGGTCTTCCGCCATATGACTGGAATTGCAGCCGGAGCCGCCGTTACCAAAGACATAGACAAAGTTGTCCTTGGCCCAGGCGTCAAAGAGAAGATCGGCCCAACGGGCAATCGCCGCCTGATCCAATCGCTCAAGCTCCGCGCTGAAGCGGGCGAGATAATCGGCAACATCCAAATTGACGCCTAACATCGATCCCTCAAATGAAACGCGGCATTGCCGGCTGACCTGACCGCCAGTGGAGATTTCGCCGCACCGGTCGATTCTGGGGCGAAGCAAACTTCGCGTCAAGCCGGGGTACCGCACACCTTCCGTTCAGTGACTGCCGGCAAGCGGTGGTTTGTATCATGGTTCACGTCGCGAATACTCCGATTCGGAATATTATGCCGTGAGCGGGAAGCCCTGGCAGGACCTCCTGGCAGTTCGTGGCCACAAGTTGTCGGCCAGCAACCACTGTTCATTCCTCTCGAGAGACGAATCATGTCACGCCGCCATCTCTTCGTTGGCTTCTGGGTTTGTGTTGTCGCGGTCCAGGTTGCGTTTCTTTGGACGCAGTTGCCGATCGACTCGGCAAAAAGCGATGAACTCACGCACAATCTCACTCCGCCGAGCGTTCCGCAAACCCAAGCTAGAAATCTTAGCGACGACTTCAACTTCTGGCTCGGCGAGTGGAACACCGAAGCGTCAACTGCGCCAGACTGGCAAACGCGTCAGGGTAAGGATGTCGTGCAAAGTCACCTGGAGGGAAAATTGCTCGAAGAAGTCTTCACCAAAGGCGCCAGCAAAGAGAATTTCCAACGCGGCTATCTGTTCTATCTGCAGCGAGAACAGAAATGGCAGCACATGATCTATGACGTCAACTGGGGCGAGTACCGTTTCCTCGGCGGCCCCACCGCCAATGCGGACGGAGAACCCATGATCGTGCTGGAATCGCCCGACGATGACACACGGCCAGGCAAACGCCGTGAGACCTTCTCAAACATTACGGAAGATTCGTTCGATTACCTGTGGGAAGAGTCGCGCGATGGCGGCAAGACCTGGCAGGCAATGTGGAAGGTCAAGTACAAGCGGGCGAAGGATGCGGAGAAGTAACGCTTACTCTCCCTCATCTTCAAATAGAGCCTGCGTGAAACTCAGCGAGTCAAACGGCGCCAGGTCGGCGGGTGTTTCGCCCAAGCCTACGAACTTGACCGGAATGCCGACTTGCTGGCGAATCGGCACGACGACGCCACCTTTGGCCGTGCCATCAAACTTGGCCAACACAATGCCGCTGCAATCCACGGCTTCGGTGAAGCCCTTCGCTTGAGCGATGCCCGGTTGGCCCGTGGTGGCATCCAAAACCAGCAACACTTCGTGCGGTGTGATCTGTTTGCCAATCACGCGATAAATCCGCGTGAGTTCCTGCATCAGGTTGTGCTGCGTTTGCAGCCGCCCGGCCGTATCGACAATGCACACATCCGCGTTATCCGCCAGCGCTTTCTCGACGGCCCGATAAGCGACGCTGGCCGGGTCCGAACCTTGCTCGCCGGTGACAATCTCCGCGCCGATGCGTTCGGCCCAGATGGTTAACTGCTCCACGGCCGCCGCGCGGAAGGTGTCGCCCGCTCCCAACACCACGGACTTACCTTCGGAATTGAAGTGATGGGCCAGCTTTGCGATAGTGGTTGTCTTGCCGCTGCCGTTGACGCCCACCACCATAATCACGGTTGTGCCGCTCTCGGCGTAGTTGATGGGCGCCTGGTCTTGCTGCAGAAGCTCGTTCAGCTTTTCTTTAACAACTTCAATCACGCCTTCTCGCGTGACCACTCGCGTTTGAAACTTCTTGCGGATCTCGCCGACAATCTCGTCCGCGGCTGCGTAGCCCATGTCAGTGCGGACGAGCAGTTCCATCATCTCTTCCAGGAAAGCATCATCGAGCAGCTTGCCTTCTTTGCGGGAGAAGAGATCGCGGATATCCGTGTTCAGGGCGTCGCGCGTTTTCTTGGTTCCCTTTTGAACCACATTCGCGACTTTGGCGACACCCTTTTTGAATCTGTCAAACAGGCCCATGGCAAAATGATGAGTGCAAAGAGATTGTGAACGCGGCGAAACGGCAGGAAGTTGGCGCGAAGTGGGCGAGGAAGTTTCTCGCCCAACGCCAGCCCATTATCCTTAAACTGACCGTTTCTAAAATGCGTGGTGTGGCGAAAAAATCGCTATGCTTCATGCTTAAGACGCCAGATCATCGTCATTAACGCGATTTCCTTGATGTTCCCGCTTGTCACCCAACGTCTGCTCATTCGGCCATGGAGCGAAGATGATTTGCCGGCCCTGGCCGAGATCAATGCCGATCCGGACGTGATGCGGTACATCGGTGATGGCCGCCCGCGAAGTTTGCAGAAGACGCAGGAGGGTCTCGCCCGGCAGATGCGTTCCCAAGCGGAGAAGGGCTACTGCATGTGGGCGCTGGAGATGAAGGATTCCGGCGAAGTTGTGGGGCTTTGCGGCCTGCTGGATTTCACCGACGGCGAAGTAGAAACCGGCTGGCGACTGGCCAAGGACTATTGGGGACGCGGGCTGGCGACCGAGGCGGCCTTCCACGTTAAGCAATTCGCATTTGAAACACTCAAGCTGCCGCGGATCATCGCCATCGCACATCCACCCAACTCCGCCTCAATTAACATCATGAAAAAGCTAGGCATGCAATTCATGAAAGTCACGGATTTTGAAGGCGTCGAGGTTGTCTACTACGCGGTGGAGAATCCGGTTTCCGCGAGTTCCTAGCAAAGACAAGAGTTCCGCCGCGGGCCGCACTTTCAACTCAAATGGCGGCATCAGAAATCCACCTGGCCGCGCAGGGCAACGATATCCGCTTCACTTTCTCCGAACATGGGATTGTCCAGACAGGCACGGATGTAGTTGAGCTGAAACTTGGTGTTGGGGTTGAGGTACCAGTTGACGCCAAAGGTGACATCGTTCAAGCGTCCGCCCATGATGTTGGCGTCATTCAGGTCCAAGTATGACCATCGCGCTGCAACCTCCCAGGCTCCACAACCGTGCGTCCCAAAATTGCAGTGCGGCTTTAGGCGTCCGTATGTGGCAGCCGTACGATTGTATGGCCGAACTTCTCCGGTCAAGAAATAGCCCGCCTGTGCGTAGGCTCCGGAGAAATTGACTTCGCCCAAGCCGAGTTGCTCAACCGAAGTCAGGTAAAGTTCCGATTGTGTGTAGAGCGAACCAAACGTCGCGGCGACTTCCGCGTTCACAATTCTGAAGTTGTCTGTCGCGATTAAGCCGGTATCGACAAACGGCGGCACATTCGTTGGCATCCCCGCAGGCACCAAGGGTGCGCCGCCGGCTTCGCCAACGAAGAATTCCGGTTGGCTGCGGTAGCGCACCATGTCCATCGAGGGATCACCGAAGCTGAAACCAAAGCCTGTGTGCAACAACTGCGATTCATCGTCCGGCCGCGCAAACACGTGCGTGACTCGCGTCGCCATTGCGTAACCGCCATCATCACCGATGTTGCTGCCAAACGCATCCGTGGGAAAGCGAAACCCGGAAACGGCCCATGTTGTGGACTCATCCGCTGATGTGTCAAAGAGACCGATGCCGACCTGGCGAAACGGCAGAAAAGCGAACGGCAATGCCCGTTCCATCAGCGTCAGCTCTTTGGCACTTGTCAGGCCGTCCATCCCTAGTGGTTGCCGCCACTGGCCAATGCGGACCGTGCCCAGGGCTGTCTCTCTGATGTCGAGCGAAACATCCATGAACGTGGGACGCCCGGCAAAGGCAAAGTCGAATTCGATCATATAGCCCGCGTTGGTCCATGCGTCGCCGCTGGCACTCAATCGAGCACGGCGAAAGTCCGCAGCATCCTGGATGTCGCCAACAGTCGCCACGTTGACAGGGTCTTGCGAAACAAATCCCCAGTCCGCATGGAAGAACCCGCCGAGCTTGATGGTTGGTTCAAACGGCTGCGAACCTTCCGCCGGCGGGCATGTCAAGCATTCCGGAGGTTCGTGCGGCACTGGACTTGGGAGCTGATTTGGCGGAGCCTGAAAGGCAGCCGCACCGCGGATTTGCGCCAGCTCGATTTCCAGCGCTTCTACCCTTTGCTGCAGATGAACTCCATCATTCGCAGATACGTACTGCACACCCCATGTCGACAGCAGTGAATGCAAAGCCAGTGCTGCAAAAAGCCGAGTTTTACCGCAGATCGACATGTTTCCCTTCCAGGCCAGGGTTGCTTGACATTCTCATATCGGCCAGAGCGAGAACAGGCTGGAACGAGATGCCGACGATGCATGCATGTTTTTTTCGCGGCTACCAGACGATGTCCGTTGGCGTATTAAGGCGGTCCTTGACCAGGTCAGCAGATGTCACCCTCCATCGCGAAATGTTCGCCGCAGATTCCCCCGCTCAGCCGCGCACAACTCCGGAGCGACACTCTGTTCGGGATTCATTTCGCGGTGAAGTCCGCGAAATGGCAAACCACGACGGCGCGTTCTCTCCCACCATGATCAAGAAACGTCAGTGCCACCTTGCAAATCCTTTGAAATCGGTTTTGATATAGACTCCTCGGGCGTTGGCACCAACAATGCCGCGAGAAATCCACCAGCCCAGGTGGCGGAATTGGCAGACGCGCTAGATTCAGGTTCTAGTGCCCGTTAAGGGCGTGGAGGTTCAAATCCTCTCCTGGGCATTTCAAGCACCCACGGCCAGTTGGTCGTGGGTCTTTCTTGAGTGGACCGGGAATGAGCCAGGCGCCGTCCATGACCAATGATGCCGAGTTTGCCGAGGTGCCTTCCACCTGGCGCCGGCGGCATTTGCTGGGCTTGGAGGAACTCTCCGCCGCGGAAATCCAGCTGATTTTGGACACCGCTGCACGCTTCAAGCAGGCCACGTCAGGCTGCCGGGAGAAGATCGACGCACTCTCCGGCAAGACCATCGCCAATCTCTTCTTCGAGAATTCCACGCGAACCAAGACAAGCTTCGCTCTCGCCACGCGGCGGCTGGGGGGTGATGTTGTCGACTTCTCCTCGAACACGAGCAGCCTTTCCAAAGGCGAAACGATCATCGACACGGCCAAGACGCTGGAAGCGATGAACATTGATGCGGTTGTGGTGCGGCATCGCACGCCTGGCACGCCGCATCTGCTTTCGCAAAACCTCGCCTGTTCCGTGATCAACGCAGGCGATGGGCCTCACGAGCACCCCACGCAAGGGTTGCTCGACATCCTGACAATTCTGGAACATCGCGGCAGCGTTGAGGGCCTGACCGTGGCGCTGGTAGGGGATATCGCCCACAGCCGCACGGCTCGCAGCAACATCTTTGGGCTGCAGAAGCTCGGCGCTCACGTCATCGTTTGCGGGCCGGCCACTTTGGTCTCAAAGCGTTGGGAGAAGTTCGGCGTCGAGGTTGCTCACAACCTGGACAAGATCGTCCCCCGCTGCGATGTGCTGAACCTGCTGCGGATTCAGTTTGAGCGGCAGCAGACGCGGCCGTTTCCCTCGGTGCGAGAGTACGCTTACCTGTACGCGATGGACCGCCGCAGGCTGGAGATGGCCAAAGACAACGTCCTGATCATGGCGCCAGGCCCAATCAATCGCGGGGTCGAGATTTCCGCGGACGTGGCCGATGGTTCGCACTCCGTGATCCTGGAGCAAGTCACCAACGGCCTGGCCATCCGCATGGCCGTGCTCTGGCTTTGCAGCTGATAGCAGCTTGCGGTCTTCGCTGCGCGAGAGCGTAAGCGCGAAAGAGCGCAAGCGCGAGACCACAAAAGCAAAAGCGCGAAACACGCGATGTCGCTTGCGATTCTGAAATTCCAAATTGCCAAAGAGCGAAACGGCAAATTCCCACGGAAGCTGCGCAGTGGGCAACACGAGTTTTGAAAAAAAATCGCACCGCGCGGATCTCGCGCGAAAAACGCTTTTCAGCCAAGATCCAAATCCGGGATTACACCGGGATTACAACCCGGGGTTACCATCCGCCGTTACACCCGGGGTTACGCCCGGCATTACACCCTGGGTCACGGGCCATATTGCCGGGGTTACACCCAGGATTGCGAGGTTCAAGGTCGAGCTCGCACCCAGAAATCCTTTTCGCGCGAAAGGGAAAGCCTCGTGCGAGTGCGAAAACTGCGCGCGATAGCAAATCTCCTGTTCGGCCTGAAATTGCTCTTTGCGGATGTGCAACTTTTGTGGCA
>CALJLD010000288.1 GCA_937982665.1 uncultured Planctomycetales bacterium | reverse complement strand
AGCTGGCGTGCCGCTGGCAGTGGTCAACGCCAGGCTGAGCGAAGACAGCTACCGGCGACCTGATTCAATCGCTGCGTTGTGATTGCGGTGATCAACTGCACTTGGCGCTGGAGATGATCAAGAACGACGGCGCCGGCGTGCTGATCTACCTGCCGCAAGAAGGCCGCGGCATCGGCCTGGTCGAAAAGATCAAAGCCTACAACCTGCAAGACCAGGGCATGGACACCGTTGAAGCCAACCTGGCCCTCGGTCACAAGGCTGACACCCGCGACTACGGCGTCGGCATTCAAATCCTCAAAGACCTCGGCCTTTCCAAGATCCGCCTGTTGACCAACAACCCCAAGAAGACCGACGCCTTCATCTACGGCGGCTACGAATTGGAGGTGGTCGATCAGGTTCCCATCATCGCGCCCCCCTGCGAACACAACTCGCGCTATCTTTCCGCCAAGCGCGACAAGCTAGGGCATCGCCTGCCGGAGTTTCATTCGTAGGGCGAAGGCGGGGCCACGCATGGATGCGGGTAACGACTTGGGTGCCACGAATAAGCGGGTGACGACTTGGGTGGCATGGACAAGCAGGTAACGACACGGGTGCCACGAATAAGCGGGTAACAACTTTGGGTGCCACGACTAAGCAGGTGCCGACTTGGGTGCCACGGGTAAGTGGGTGGAGACTTCGGTTGCCACGACTAAGCGGGTGGAGACTTGGGTGCCTCGGGTAACTTGTTACCCGTGCTGTCCGGAGCACGTTCTGACTTAGTCGACAGGCTTGCGTGTTCCGCCAATATCGCACCCCAGCCCATTCTTCGCTTAGCATTCCCCAGTTCCTTATACTACGGACACGTTGCGCTCGTAACGCGGACCAGGTCCTCCAAAGGCTAACCATGTGCAGTTGCCGTCGCTCGCTCCTGGCTGTTGCCATTCTTCTGGCGTTCTCAAATATCGATGCCGCACAGATCGGCTATACAGCGACAAGTGTCGAGTGGTTAACGATCACCACCGACGTCGTTGCGGTGGCGAAGATCAAAGATGTGAATCAACCCCGCGGAGATCAGCCCCGCAAGCAGTTTGCAGAACGGATGGGTGCCGTCAAAGAAGGCATGTCACCCATGCAGGTGACGAAGATTCTCGGATCGCCTGACACCGTATGGACCGAGAAGACTAAGACACCCTTTCGGTTCGCGAATGTATCCGAAGTGTGGTGTTATGGATGCGATGGCGACTACGGATTCCCAACACTTGGACGCGTGGAATTCGATCTCAATTCGACTGTAAAGAATGTGGTTGGTCATCAAGGGCAGGTGATCGACGACGAGATCGTCGACGAAGAGCTTCTGCGGAAGCTCCTCGGCGATTTGGATTCAGCTCCCACTTTTTACGGCAGGCGCTATGATCCCTATGACATGATGCAGCTTGCGCGCGACTTTCAACCGCTAGGCCAAGCAAAGACGTTTGCAGTGTTTCGCGAATATGTGCGCGTGACTGGATCGCGAATGAACGAAGATGGAATGTACTTGCTGATCTTCTGCCTGCACGACGTCGGCACGGACGGCAGTCAGCTTTCTGGCCTCTTTCCAGGGGTGCCGGTTCCCGCTCCTCCAAAGGATACTGGGAAAGCTCCGCGGTTTCCGATCAAGTACGTGGATGGCGTTCCGTTGTTACTGACCCGCGGCCTTGATGCCGTAGGTGATATTGAGATCGACTTCGCCATTAAGAAATGTGAGAAGGCGAAGATCCCATGGATGCCAGAACAGCCGCAAGTCAACGACAAGAGTCGTGAGGAACTGCTGAACGCACTCAAAGCCTACACGGAGTCTGCAGATTGGTATTTCTCGGGCGAGGAGAGCGATTACATGCAGAAGATGCTCAGCCAGCAGCTTGACAGGTATGTGGAACATCGAGACGAATCCCGCGCGCCACAATGTCGTGAATGAAGCGTCAATTGGCTCATTCCCGCCTGCGGGGAAACAACAGAATCATGCGCGATGGCTGGCAACCTTATGCCAGCGAGCCGTGTCAATCCGCATCCCAGCTTGCTTCAACCGGCGCTCCCGAGGGAATACTCAACAGCGCCGCGGCGTTCTCGCCAACAATGCCCAACTCCAGCTGGCTTTCACCGTTGATGATCGCCACAAAGGTCAACTCCGGCTGGCCTTCGTACCCGTCATGAAGTCCCAGCGTTTCGTGCCCGCCGCAGGTGATGCGCAACCGCTCATCGCGCGGCGCGCCTTCAAACTGGCTCGCTTGCAGATCCGTGATCAAATTCCCGGCGCCGTCAATGGACGTCACCGAGCCGCGTAGACTCTTTGGCACGTGCAATTCCGTCTATTGCTTGAGACCCGCCGTATTCACCCCGTTGCCGTTCTGCTCAATGCCCGTTTTAGATGCCCGTTTCAGATGCCCGTCTCAATCGCCCTTCCCCAACCCGCGATTGTGCTGCGCATTGTAAGGGAAAGCACGCAAATCCGCACGCCGGAAATACGTGCTGCGATGCCTGACCGCGATTGTGCTTCAAACCCCACGAGACACCGACTGTTCCGCATGCTCGTGGATTTGCAGCCATTGTGAAGGATTCGCAAATGGTCACTTGGCAACCAACTTCTTTGCTTGCGAAAAAACCGCATCCAGCATCTCTTCGGTCAAACGGCCGGTGAACGTGTTCTGCTGGCTGGGGTGATAACTGCCCAACAGCGTCCGGTTGCCGGCCAGGCCAAATTCGGCCGCATGGCCAAACTTGGGACGGCGAACTTTGCCGTCATCGCCAGGCAGCAGCCAATCGCGAGCCGCGAACTGCCGCACGGCCGCTTGCCAACCAATCTGCCCCAGCGCCAAAAAAACTTTGGGCCGCAACAAGTCAATGGTTGCCGTCAAATGCTCGTCGCATGCCGCAATTTCCTCGCGCGTTGGTTTGTTGTCCGGCGGCGCGCAGTGGCAAACGGCCGTGATCGCACAATTGCGAAGCTTCAACCCATCTTCGAGATGTGTCGCTTCCGGCTGATTGGCAAAGCCGGCTTTGGCCAGTGCCCGATACAACCAATCGCCGCTGCGGTCGCCTGTGAACATGCGTCCGGTTCGGTTCGCTCCGTGCGCGGCAGGCGCCAGCCCAACAATCAGCAAATTTGCCTTGGCGTCGCCAAAGTTTGGCACCGGCGCGCCCCAATACTCCCAATCCTGGAAGGCTCGTCGCTTCGTTTCGGCAACGCGTTGAATGTACTCGCAAAGTCGCGGACAGGCGTCGCACGCCACGATCTTCTCGTTCAGCGCGTCCCACGCCTGCCGTCCTCGCCCAGCAACTGCCGTTCGTTTGGCCATGCGATGTGTGATAACCCATCGGGGCCGTGAGCGAAATGCCTCCGCGCAGCCTGGACTCCGCTTCAACTAAGAAACATAGAGACAGACAAAGTCGCTACTTAATCACTTCCAGCTCTTTGCCCACCTTTTCGAAAGCCGCGATCGCCCTTTCCAGGTCGTCTCGCTTGTGGGCCGCGGACATTTGCGTTCGAATTCGGGCTTTGCCTTTGGGAACCACCGGGAACGAGAACGCAATCACGTAGATGCCTTCTTCGAGCAATCGCGCGGCCATGCGTTGCGCGAGCACGGCGTCATAGAGCATCACCGGAATGATCGGATGATCTCCAGGGACAAGATCAAAGCCGCGAGCGGACATCTCCTGCCGGAAGAACGCGGAGTTCGCGCGAAGGTTCTCGCGCAGCTCGTTGGAACCTTGCAACAGTTCCAGCACTTTGATGCTGGTGGCGGTAATAACCGGAGCCAAAGAGTTACTGAACAGATACGGCCGCGAGCGCTGTCGCAACCACTCGATGATCTCCTTATTGCCGGACGTGTAACCACCGGAAGCTCCACCCAAGGCTTTGCCCAACGTGCCTGTGATGATGTCCACGCGCTCAAGCGTTCCGGTGTATTCGTGCGTGCCGCGACCGCCTTCGCCCATGAAGCCCACCGCGTGCGAGTCATCGACCATCACCATCGCGTTGTATTGCTCGGCCAAATCGCAGATGCCTTGCAAGTTGGCCACAATCCCATCCATGGAAAAAACGCCGTCCGTGGCAATCAGCTTGAAGCGAGAATCGCCGGCTTCTTTCAGTTTCGCTTCCAGCTCCTCCATGTTCTTATTCAAGTAGCGAAAGCGGTTGGCTTTGCACAGGCGAACGCCATCAATGATGCTCGCGTGGTTCAGCTCGTCGCTGATGATTGCGTCCTCAGGGCCCAACAACGTTTCAAACAAACCACCGTTGGCGTCAAAGCACGAGGAATAAAGGATCGTGTCTCCCATGCCCAGGAACTCGGAGAGCCTGGCTTCCAGGTCTTTGTGAATGGTCTGCGTGCCGCAGATGAAGCGAACGCTGGACATGCCAAAGCCGAATTCATCGATGGCCGCTTTGGCCGCTTCGCGCAAAGCCGGATGATTGGAGAGCCCCAGGTAGTTGTTCGCGCACAAGTTCAGCACATCATGGCCGGACGTGTTGACCCAGGCTTGCTGAGGACCGGTCATCACGCGTTCGTCTTTGTAGAGCCCAGCTTCACGGACGGCGGTGAGTTCGGATTGGAGGTGCTGGATGAATTTCGGGTCCATGATGGGTCTCGACGTATGGCGCGTGATTCAAATTAAACCTGCTCGCTCTGGGAAGCGCATTCAGTCTATGCCAGCACAATCCGCCGCGAAACCACCGCTGGCGCCGTCAGCAATGTCAGCTAACGAAATCCGCAAGGTTTGCCGAATCAGCACAATCGCTTAAGTGGGCCACGGTTTCTTCCGATCTGAAGCGACAAGGGCAAAGTGGCGTGTTCCATGCGCGCCGCATTTGCCGCCGCGGCCTTCCAAGCTGGCCATCTTGATCCTCGATGCTTCATGTCTAAGCCTCCTCATAAGCTCGCCCTGCCGCCTTTGGACGATCTGTTCGACGATACGTTCGAACGGAATGCCCGACGTGTGCTGCATGCGGCGGAAGTCTTGGAAGAGCGCTTTGATCATGAGCAACTGGCGGAGTCAGCACCGCAGGAAGTCGCACCGCAAGCCAATCACAGCCGGCCGCAACATGCGAAGGCCACGCAGCAATCCACTGTCGTGATCGCCCGATTGCTGGGATCTCTGGCTTTGGGAATTGGAATCATGACCGCCGCCTTCGCGGTGACGCTGTTTGTGCTCAACAGCTTTAACGAAGGCAGCGTGTTGGATAGTTATGTCTGGCCGCTGGGACTTTCCGGCCAGGTTTTGATTCTGATCGGCTTCTGGCTGCGACTTCAATCCTCGACCAACAGCCAATCGACGACCAATCTCGAGAAGCCCGGCGAGCCCACTTCTTCCGGCGAATCGCCCATCCGGCCAAAACGTTGGGACACGGACCACGCGGTCCCGGCCGTTCCTCATCAAGGCACGCAGCAACGCCGTGGCAGCAAAAAAGCAACGTGAGCATCGCGGCACGTTCAAAATAGCTGCACGCAGACCAGTTCGCGTTCTGTCCGTAGGTACATTCGCCCTGCGGCGAAAGTTGGGCCGGTGTAGCAAGGCCCTGTCAGGTACGCCTCGCTGACGGCCGTCAACACCGGCTCATTGGGCAACTTGCCGAACCGCAACAAGTCGCCTTCTTCGCTGAGGACGATCCATTCGCCATTGATGAACACGCCATTCCCCCGCGCGTAGTCCGTTGCCAGCTTCCATTTGACCTTGCCGGTCTGCAACTCAACGGCCATCAAGGTTCCCCGCCAGCGGGAAGGATAGCCGATGATCGTCTCGCCCAAGGCCAACAAGTTGGTGTATTGAGCGTCAAGGCTGCGCCGCTCTCGCCACACGATCTCCGGCTGCGGCGCAACAGGTGATGCGCAAGTTGTGGCGTCGTTTGAGATCTTGCCGCGCAGGTTGATCGCCATCGCTCCCACGCCATAACCGCAGGCGAAGACCGTTTCGCCAACAACCACTGGCGACGTGGCGTTGGTGGTGTCCGGGTTCTTGGAGCGAAACTCTTCGCGGAACAGCACGCTACCGTCAGCAGGCTTCAGCACAACCAGTGCATCGCGCGAAAGCACGATGGCCACCGGCTCGCCATCGATCTCGGCCAAAGTGGGCGTGGCGTAACTCGCGCCGTCGTTCGTGGCTTGCCACAGGGTTTCGCCAGTGTGCTGATCAAACGCCACAACGCCGGCAGTTTGTTCACGACCGCCAACATTGACGATCAGCATATCGCCACAAGGAACGGGGCTGGGGCAGAAGCCGTAGAACTCCTGCTGGCCGTAGTTCATGTCCGCAAGTTCAAACTCCACTTTCAAGTCACGGCTCCAAAGCGGATCGCCGTTCGCCATGCTCAGGCAGTGAAGTTTGGCCTCGGCGCCAATTGCGTACACGCGATCGCCGACAATCGCCGGAGTGCTGTAGGGCCCTTCGCTGTAGGTGGGAGCCACCGGCGATTCGTACGCGGTGGGATATGCGAACGACCACAGCACTTGGCCACTCTCGGCATCCCAACACTCAATGCGCTCTTCATCCTGCACTCGATGAAAGAGTACAAGTTTGCCATCCTGAACAACCGGCGCGGAATAGCCTTGGCCGGTCGGCTTTCGCCAGACCACCGGCGGTCCTGCTTGTGGCCAATCGACCAGTTCGCCAGGGTATTCAACAATGCTGTTGCCCTGCGGTCCGAAGAGCCGCGGCCAATTGGAACCCGGCAAGGTTGCCGCGTCGGCGTAAGTGATTTCGCCAACGACAGGCGAGTTCGCAACCTGAATCCGCGAGATCGGCTCGCTGACTTCGCTCGCGTTTTCCCGCGCCGCCCTGGCGGAGAAGATCGTAAACGCAATCACACCGCCCAACACCACCGCAGGCACGCCCAGCACCAGCAACTTCGTGCGGTTGTGTGTCACACAATCTCCTTCGCGATAATCCCTTTCCGCACAAGATTCACCGCGCGGAACGCACGGAGTCATTCCTGCTCAGGATGAAATGCCGCGGCAAGATTGGCAAGCCGCTTAGCTTCCGCGAAAGCATGAAGTTTGTGCGAAGTCGCGAGGATTCGCGACTGAAGATTGATTACGAACGCCAAGAAGTGGCCCCGAAACGAAACCGCAAGCCGCCGTATATCAAGCTTTCTTTTGCGCGTAACGCAGCTTGGCCGCAACGACTTTGTCGAGCTGGTCAGCATATTGCTCCAGACAAGAGACCACCGTTGCGTAGTCCTTGTTCTGTGCGGCGCTCGCGCGATATCCAAACCATCTTCTCGTTACTGATTCCCCTTTGTCGGCTTGTCCTGGCGCGAAAACATCAATGGCACCGGGTTAATCGGCGTAGTCAGCTTGATCAGATCGGACGCCTGAAAGACAAAATCGAAATGCATGTCCTCATGATCATCGCCCAGATTGTCCGGGTCCAGCGTGATGCGGCCTTTCGCCTTGTCGCTGTCGGCTTCGTCGCCGGCGGAATTCTTGGGGGCCTCCAGCTTCACAGACCACTTGCCGGTGATCTTGTCACGCGCCGGAACCGCCATCTCAAACGTGCCATCCTCCTTGAGATTCAGTGACATGCCTTTGAAGGCAGGCAGCATGCGCAGCGCGTCTTCCTGACCGGCGGCCTTAAGCATTTCCGTTGTCTTCTCAACGCTGAGCGTCCAATGCCCTTGGGTGAGTTTCTTGGCCTCCGCCTGGTTCTTTTCATCAGCCGAATTAACATCTTGAGCGAATGCCGGCGACAACGCCGCGGCAAACATCACGACAGCCAGGGCCGCGGCGCACCAGGCTCTGCCCGCGATGATTCTTCTGGTCACGATGTCTTTCGTCATAGCAAGTCTCCGCGGAATGGTCAGTGATAAGTACACAAAGCCCTGGTCAATGCGTCGTGGTCGCAAAGTAAGTACCACGACCGGCACACAAAGGTTTGTAAATATCATAATTTGTTCAATACCAACCAGCCCGGCCTCCCCAGCGTGAAGACCATTACACAACCAATCGCCCAACATATCTCTTACCACTTAACCCTTATCCCTTGACCCTTATCCCTCACCCTAGTCTCTAGTCTCTAGCCTCTCCAGCACCTCGCCCACATCTTCCTCAACAACAAACAGCTTGCGATGCCCTGGCGAGATGAATCCTTCGGCAACACTGTGATCGATCATCGCCACCAGCGGATCAAAGAAACCGCGCGTGTTGAGCAGCGCGATTGGCTTGCGATGCACGCCGAGTTGTGACCAGGTGATGGACTCGAAGAGTTCGTCCAGCGTGCCAAAGCCGCCAGGCAGCGAAATCACGGCATCGGCCAGGTGATCCATCAAGGCTTTGCGTTCGTGCATGCCGGAGACCACATGCATCTTGGTCACGCCGGTGTGCAGCAGTTCGGTCGTGGCGAGGCTTTGTGGAATCACGCCAATCACTTTGCCGCCGGCCTCCAGCGCCGCATCAGCGAGCCGGCCCATCATGCCGACTTGCCCTCCGCCAAAAATCAGCGTGCGCCCGCTTGCGGCCAACGCGCGTCCCAAACCGCGGGCCGCCTCGGCATATTCAGGCAGCGTGCCTGACTTCGCACCGCAAAAAACACACACGTTTTGAATCGTTCGCTCCGGCGTTGCCATAAAAGCTACTCACTCGTCAAGCGGTAAGAATTTTTTCATTTTGTTGCCGAACTGCTATTTCCCACTGCGCAGCTTTGGGGGTTGGATGGCGTGCGTGCGAGGGGGAAGGGAAATGCCGAAAGGGAAAAGGGCAAAGAGAAGAAAGTGATCCAAACGCAAACCAAGTCAACGCTAATCAGAAAGGGACAAGGGAAAGGAATATGGCGAAACGCAAAAAATAAGAGACGAAAGTATTCCGAACACAAATCCAATCTCCCTTAGCCCTTTTCCCTTGACCCCTTCCCCTTTCCCCTCAAAACAAATGTCCCGCGTCACCGAACTCCGCTACGTACCGGCCAACCAACTGCGTCCTAACCCCCGCAATTGGCGGACTCATCCTCCGCAACAGCGTGCCGCATTGCAAACCGTGTTGTCCGAAATCGGCTTTGCCGGAGCGGTGCTCGCGCGAGAAACAACCGATGGCGAATTGGAATTGATCGATGGTCATCTTCGCGTGGAAACTTCGCCACCGGACGAAGCGTTGCCGGTGCTGGTGTTGGACTTAACCGCGCGAGAAGCCGACAAGCTGCTGGCCGTTTACGATCCGATCGCGGCCATGGCCGCACGTGACGAAGAGCAACTCGCCGAGTTGCTGGACGACATCGAGACGGATGACAGCCAGATGCAGTCGCTCTTGGCCGGAATCCTGGCGGACGAAAATGCTCAAAAAAAACATCTCGAACACTATGACAACTTTGAGGGCAAAATAACCAGCGATACGCCGGACGAAGGCGAAAGCAAAGCCGGCAGCCGACTTCAACTCCGTGTGATTGACGTGCCGGAGTCGTTCCACCTGATGGTCGAATGCCGCGATGAAAAAGATCAACAACAGCTTGACTCCCAACTCACAGCCGCCGGCTATGTCTGTCGAGTGCTGACGGTGTGAGGAAAAGGGGAAAGGGATAAGGGGAAAGGGCAAAGGAAATGGGCGTCCGAAAAACAAAGTGTGCGAGGCGAGAAATGAAAACTTGGAAACAACACACGATTCGGCAGTCAGTCGCTAACTCTTGCCGCTCGGCACATCGATGCTAAGCCGCAGTGCCGGCAAACCACAACATGCAAACACCACATTCCCTTGTCCCTTTGCCCTTTTCCCTTACCCCTCCTCTCCCATGCTCCTCAACCACACCGTCCAAACGCAAATCATCGAATCCTTTCGCGTTCGTCAAACGCGAGGGCTGTTCGATCTTCCGGAGCTCAAAACGGCCAGCGAGGAATTCTCCGTGGAACTTCCTGACATGCACGAAGACTGGCAAATCGGCGTCATCGTCGGCCCTTCCGGGAGCGGCAAGTCAACAGTTGCTCGCGCGGCCTACGGAGAGAACGTGATCACGCAACGCAACTGGCCAACGGACCGCGCCGTGATTGACGCGCTTCCGCCAGGACCGATCAAACGCGTGACTGGCATGTTGTCCGCCGTTGGCTTCGCCAGCCCGCCCAGTTGGCTGAAGCCCTACCACGTGCTTTCCACCGGCGAACAGTTTCGTTGCGATCTCGCCGCGGCTTTGCTCTCGGACCACAGCCTGATTGTCTTCGACGAATTCACCAGCGTCGTCGATCGCACGGTCGCTTAAATCGGCTCGGCCGCCGTGGCCAAAGCCATCCGCAAACAGGCCAATGAAAGAGACGAGGGCAACAGCACTTCCAAACAGCAGAAAACCGCAAACGCAAACAAGCAGCTGACCAACACACGCAAGTTCACCCAGCACTGGTAACAAGTTACCAGTGGCACCCGAAAGACAACCTCAGCAAACTCCTAACAACGACACGACGCCATCCCCCCTTTCCCCTTGCCCCTTACCCCATTTCCCTGACGCATCGACTTCACCCAACACCCCAGCCTCTAGCCTCCAGCCTCTAGCCTCTTCGCAACGCTTCATCGCAATCACTTGCCACTACGACATCCTCCCCTGGCTGCAGCCGGATTGGGTGCTCGACATGGCAACCGGCACGTTGCAGCGAGGTCGTCTTCGGCGGCCGGAAATCAAAATCGAAATCCGTCGCTGCCGGCAATCCGCCTGGCGAACTTTTGCGCGTCATCACTATCTGAGCGGCCAGCTCAACCCGGCGTCCGTCTGTTACCTGGCCACGTGGCGCGGCGAGCCGGTTGCGTTTTGCGCGGTGCTCAACGCCATCGGGCATGTCGGCGTGCGACGCATCTCGCGGCTGGTGGTGCTGCCGGACTTCCAAGGCATCGGCATCGGCGGCCGGTTCATGAATGCCATCGCCGACATCTACCGCGAAGCCGGCGACCGGCTGCGAATCACGACCAGCCATCCGGCGATGATCGCCAGACTCCGCGCTTCGCCAGTTTGGGCGATCACCGACGTCCGCCGCGGCGGCAGTACGTGGGGCAAGTTCGCGCGAAAGAAAAACATCCGCGCGACATCGTTTGGAAGGAGTGTGGTGACCGCGGAAGCGGTGGGGGAAGAGGGGTAAGGGAAAAGGGCAAAGGGATAAGGAATAAGGGAAAAGTCGTAAGCGCCCCAGGTAACGCCAATGAACAACGGAAATTAAAAGCAATGTGCAACGATCAACGAACGACGACTTCACCATCAGCCGCCTGCGTCGGCGGTTGCAAGAATCGCGCTCCGCCAAACGCAACCAATGGCTTCAATCCCTTTCCCCTTATCCCTTGTCCCATTTCCCCTTTCCCACACCAAGGAAAATTCATGCGAACTCGACAACAACGCAGCAAACATCTTCGCCTGATTGAAAAGGCGCTCGTGGAAGGCATTGACCTCGACGATGTCATCGACGCTTCGCCGGCGCAGTTTGGCATCTCACCCAACCAGGTGGCCAATGACCTGCTCACGGTCTACAAGCGTTTGTCCGAGGCCGGCGCGCGGCTGCGGACGCACTTGGATGGAGACGCGGCCTTGGCGCTCGCGCACAGGCGCCGCAACAAAATCTGGCGAGAAGCCATGGCCCAAGGCGAAAACCGCCTGGCTCACGAAGTGGAAAAAGACTTGTGCAAACTGTTGGGCATCTATCCTCAAGACCGAAACGAAAACTCGGACCAAACCGCGGGGCAAGAAACACATGATTCCATCGATAAAGTCATTGAGTCGGAACTGGAGAGCCTGGCCGTTGCTCGTGAAAAAGCAGCTCTTGCTGCAGCTAAGAATGATGGTGGCGCGGCAATGCGCGGCACTTCCTCTGGCTGATTGGGCTCCCCGGTTTTTGCCGCGGCACTTCACGCTGCCGCCCAGCCGGATGCACAACTGGCTCGCCGGTCGCTTGCAGCAAATGGACCGTGGCGAACGCCTGGCCGTGATCGCTGCCCGCGATTCCGCCAAGACCACCTGGCTGTCACTGGCGTTTCCTTTGTATCGCGCGGTCACAGGCCAGGATCAATACATCCTGTTGGTCGCCGAGACCGAAGATCAGGCACGCCGTTACCTTCGCGCCATTCGTGCGGAGTTGGAAACCAACCAGTTGCTGCAACTTGCCTATGGCGATGGCATCCAGCGCGGCGGCGAATGGAACGCGGACCGCCTGGTCTTGAAGAACGGATGCGAGATCGAAGCTGTCGGCGTCGGCACGGCCATCCGCGGTCGCAAGAACTTGGAAGTGCGGCCTACGCTGGTGATTGTTGATGATCCGCAAAACCGCATGCACATCACGTCGGCCGCTTCGCGTGACGCGCATTGGACGTGGTTCACGCAAGACCTGCTCAACGTTGGCACGTTTCAAACCAACTTCATCGTCGCCGGCACGGCCCTGCATCGAGAAGCGTTGGTTGATCGGCTGCGGCGCGAACCGGCCTGGGAGGCTCGATGTTTTCCGGCGATTGAAAACTTGCCGCGGAACCAGGAGTTGTGGCAAGCCTGGAAGTCGATCTACACCGACTTGCAGGACGATGAGCGTCTAACGCATGCGAAGCAGTTCTACCAGCAAAACCGTCAGGCGATGGACGCCGGCGCGGTGATCGCCTGGCCGGAAAGGGAAAGTCTTTACGATTTGATGCGGCTGAGCGTGGACCTTGGTCCGTCCGCTTTTGCCGCCGAGAAGCAAGGCGAGCCGATCAGTTCCGAACTTTGCGAATGGCCGGCCGAGTACTTTTCGCAGGACATCTGGTTCGATAACTGGCCGCACGATGTGTTGGTCAAGACGATCGCCCTGGACCCGTCCAAAGGCGCGGACGACAAAGCCGGCGATTATTCCGCCTATGTTTACTGGCCGTCGATTCGAAAGGGCGGTTGTTTGTCGATGCCGACCTCCGCCGCCGCAGCGTGGAGCAACTTGTTGCCGATGGTGTTGTGCATTACGCGCAGTTCGCTCCGCACAGTTTTGGTTGTGAGGCCAACGCCTGGCAATACTTGCTGGCCGAGCAATTCAACTTGGCGTTTGCGGCCGCTGGCTTGGTCCACGCGCGAACGGAGATGATCGAGAATCGGCTCAACAAGATGTTGCGGATACGCTTGATCGGCAAACATCTGGCCACCGGCTGCATCAAGTTCAAACGCGGTTCGCCAAGTGCGGAACTTCTTGTCGAACAACTTCGCGACTTCCCGCTTGGTGCGCACGACGACGGACCCGATGCGCTCGAAATGTCGATCCGCCTGGCCGAGAAGATTCTCCGCCCGCCCGATGACGATGGGCTGGGGGCTGCGCAGAGGCTAGAGGCTGGAGGCTAGGGGAAAGGGTCAAGGGAGAAGGGGAAAGGGATAAGGGAAAGGAAATGTCCGCGTGGCACTGGCAAGCGAAGTCTGTCAGTGAGGTTGGAGCACCAGTTGATCATGCCGACAAGTCACAACCGCTGTTCGATGGGTGGCACTGGCAAGCGAAGTCTGCCAGTGAGGTTGGAGCACCAGTTGTTCATTTCGACAAGTCACAACTGTCGTCCGTCGGGTGCCACTGGTAACTCGTTACCAGTGTGGTCGAACCACGTTGGACGTTGCCGACAGATTCGGCCATCTAACCGTTCCGAACTCAGATTCTCACCGACTTCCTCAAACGAGCTGCAAACAGCACTGGTAGCGAGCTACTGGTGGACCCGTCGAGCCGCAGTTGGGACTTTCAATCAAACGTTCCAATCAATCGTCCGCCAACTTGACCTCAACCGTGACAAAACACGTCAGCCGTCCGTCTTCCGTTTGCCAGAGGGTAGCCAAGAAATGTTGATCACTGCCGGCCACAAAGTTCCGCAACATGAACGTCGAGTATTGGCTGAAGTGAATGTCGTACGCTTCCGGTCTCGCGTTCCGCACCGTGGTGTGGATGTGCCGGTTGTCGTCCGAACTTCCATAGTCCCCAGGCAGAATCGTCTCGACAAAAACTCTGCCGGCGGCGTCAGTGATTGCGTCGGCGCTCAAACGTGCCGTCGATTCATCGGCCGGAACTTGTGGCTCATATTCGCCAGCCAAAGAAGCGTGGTAGAAGTGGACGTGCCGGCCCAACAGCGGCTGACCAGTGGCCTTGTCCACAAACGTCATTGCCAACTGCAATCGCTCGCCAGGTTCATCGTCCGGGGCAATGCTCAACCGGGATTCGTCCGGAAGGCTTTGGAACTCCTGCAGCAATTTGCGATCTTCGTCGCCAAGGGGCGGAATGGTGCGATCCGTCTTCGCATAAGCGAAATAGACCGCAATTCCGCTCAGCAGCAACACGCCAACGCCGGCCAGCAACACTCTCGATTTTCGGAACCGCATCGTCTTCGTCTCAATCGAAACCAATCGTCCATGGCGATCATCCATTCCACGAACAGTTCATTTTACAAGACGCATCCGCCCGTAAGCGTCAAACGCAACACAAAAAGAGAGGCCACAGCAACGTCGGGTGCCACGGGTAACTCGTTACCAGTGTGGTCGAGCCACATTGGACGTGACCGGCAAAACCGCTTTCCTGTAACCGTTTCTCACCGACATTTTCAAACGAACTGCAAACAGCACGGGTAACAAGTTACCCGTGGCACCCGACGAACAAACATTGAACGAACTCTTTCACTGAACCAACTCTTTCACATTTCACGTTCAACCAATCACTTTCAACAACCGGGGCAATCATGACGCAACAAACCGAAAACCAAACTCAATCCACAGACCAACAACTCAATGCCGCGTTGGCCGAACGGGAGCAACTCTTTGCCACGGCCGTGCGTGAGGAGAACAGAATCTTGCGAGAGTCGCTCGCGTTGCTGCAAGACTACGTTGACCCGAGCGAGGCCTATCAGCACAACGGCGAACTTTGGGAACCACTAGGCGGCAACCAGCAAAGTCACCGCACCGGCTTTGTCAACGAACGAGAACTGGCCGACGCTCGCGAACGCTGCCGAGCGCTGGCTCTCACCAACGAGTTCGCCATCAACGGCCTGGAAAACCGCGTCTCCTACATCATCGGCCCTGGCCATCAATACCGCATCGCTCCGCTGACAAACTTTCGAACCACTGGTGCCACGGGTAGCTTGCTACCCGTGCCGGGTGAAGTCCACAATCCGCACCAAACTCCACTCACAATGAGTACCAACGGTGGTTCACTCCCCGTGCCGGGCGAACCCACAAACTCACAAACCGAGGCCGTCATCTCGGCTGCACAGGAAGTCATCGACGAATTCCTCGACCTCAACACCTGGCGTCGTCGGCAAGCCGAAACCCAACGCCGAATGGACCGGGACGGCGAGGCTTTCCTCTGGTTCTTTGCCGACGATGACGGCCGTACTCGAGTGCGATTCATCGATCCGGAACGAATTGCCACGCCGGACCATTTGCGAACCGATGCCGGCGTTTCGTCCGACGAAGACGGCAGCGTCAGTTTCGGCATCGTCACGGACCCGGATGACGTGGAAACGGTGCATGCGTATTGGGTGGATGGCGAGCGAATCCCGGCGAGCGAGATTCAGCATCGCAAGTGCCAGGCGGATGCCAATGTGCGACGTGGCGTTCCGCTGTTCTATCCGGTGCTGCGGACGTTGCGTTGGGCGGACAACCTGTTGCGAAACATGGCCGCCGTGAGCGACATCCAAACGGCCATCGCTTTGATTCGCAAGCATCAAGCCAACGGTAGCAGCCCTTTGGAAAACCTTCGCAGGAGTTCCGCGACGTTCACGACGGACCATCCCACAACCGGCCGTGCGTACTTTCAGCAGTTTCAGCCAGGCACCATTCTGGATGTGTATGCCAACACGGAGTATGACTTCCCCGCCCGAGGTCTGGACGCCAGCCGTTACGTGCAAGTGCTTCAGGCGATTCTCCGCGCGGTCGCCAGCCGGTTGGTCATGCCTGAGTTCATGCTGACTTCGGACGCGTCCAACGCCAACTACTCCAGCACGCTGGTGGCCGAAGGCCCGGCCGTGAAAATGTTCGAGCGTTTGCAGCACGACCTGATGGATGACGACCGTGCGGTGATGCGGCGTGTGCTTCGCAACGCGGCAGCGGTCGGCCGTTTGCCGGAAGACATCTTGCAGCGCGTGCGAGTGCAGATTGATCCGCCGCGAATCGCCACCCGCAATCGTTTGGATGAAGTTCGCGCCGATGCCATCCTGGTCCGGGCCGGGGCGATCACGCCCGAAGAAATGGCCGCGCGAGATGGCGGAGGGGCATGAGAATGGTACTACTGCATATCGTTCAACACCCGACTCGGGAATCATATCGCTCTATCACACTGAACTTGTTGCATTCCCAATTTGACTCAATTAGCCTCTTGAACTGGAACATCCGTTTTTCGTGGCTACGCAAGCTGGGGCGACGCATGCCAGCGGGACTGCGACAATTCCTTTCATTCGCATTTTGGTTGCTAGAATGGGCGGCGTTGGTAGCATTAGCTACAACCGGCTTTGCCCTCGACATTCAGATTCCAGCCCCCAATCAACCAAGGCTTTTTCTTCAAGGATCGATCGAGTTCGTTCAGTCTCATGCGACATGGATTGGCGTCTCATTAGGAAGCCTAGTCCTCATTTTGCGAATAGGCCGATGGTTTTGCGGCGGCAAAAGCAAGGAGGCGCTGATTCTCGACCGGCTAACAACCGATGCTTTAGATAAGTTGCGGGAGACATGCTTTCCAAACCTCCCAGCAAATGAACCCGTCGATCACAATCGTGTAACGGTTTTCCGACATTCGAAATGTGTTTTTTGGATTTGGCCTTTTCGTGGCGTCTTCGTTCCCTGGGGAATTGGACGCTGGCCTTGGTCAGGATGGCTTGTGATCTTTCAACGATCGGGACACGTGACCCAATCACGCACAACCGCCTTTCTCGCACCAGACGATGCACAGCATAGCGAAGGTGTGGCGGGGCAAGCGTGGCGCCGGCAAGTGTACCGAGTCGGACAAGGTGAGCGGCGACTCCCAAACCTCCGCGGAGTGCATTATGTGGGGTATCCTAGATCGATCTGGTGGCGCATCCGAGTCTTCCTTGGAAAAACTTCACCTGAAATCGAGGAGCACCTGGCAACGTGTATGCAAGTGCGCCAGTACGCCGAGGCAACTCATTGTTCAACTCGATTCGTGTGGCAGCGAATAAGAAAAGCGCGCCCATGTCCAACTTCAATCGTAGCCGTTCCCTTGTTGAACAAGAACAAAGAACGCTGGGGAGTGGTTGTAATGGATAGCTGTAATCAATTCGAATGTGTCGATGTACACACTCCTGAATTCAGAAGAGCATTGACGAGATTTGAGAATTGGATGCATGGCTGCAACGCCACGGATGCTTAAGCAAGGAGACTTACGGTGCCAGATTGGATCAAGCTCGACCCTGCAAGGCTTAGCCGAAGCGAGACGACGCACGTTCATGGTGTTGAAATTAGCGTTGGCCTGTCTCCGTACGATATCCCTGATGCCGTACGTGGTTATTACGACGATGACGTTAAGCGATTTGTAATAGAATTCAATTACCTAGACGACAGCGAAAAGCGAGTTCCAAGTTGGCAGAACGAACACATTACTTTGTACGTTGGGCAACATACAGGATGCCTATATGAAATACACGTGAATGTGGACGAACTTGAAGCAAAGACAGTAAAGCTCAATGTCACGTTCGTGAAGTGGATTGATGACGCAATCCAAAACCTAACGCGCGACAAGAGATTGGAGTCCCGAAAGCGGCACTATGAAGTTGCAAATGCTGTCGTGTCTGAAAACGCGGAACAACTCTTCGAAAGTGTCTGAGCAAGAACGCGCGTTGGAAAGCCACTCCGTTGCGCGATGTCGCGGCTTGCGTGATTGCACACAGGGCTGCGTCACGGAATGACGCAAGCCGCGGACAAAGATAAGAACCAGCGTTGCAAAAACAATGAAGTGGGTAGCAAACATTACGGAAGTTCAGCCACGGCGAACGTGGAAGTTCACGGTTTCGCACAGCACAAGCTCTTCGCCAGACGAAGGCGGCGAGACGACCGTCTTGAGCTTTGCCGATGTCTTGGATCTTTGGGCAGACGCCGGCGACATAGATGGGGATGCGGAACGCGCAGAGGGCGACGACTTTGTCCAATGGTTTTGCCAACTGCTGGCCGAGCAGCGGCTATGCGCCTTTCGTTTTGAAACGCCGCCTGTCACTCAAAACGGCATCGATCGGGAGTTTGAGTTTGTCCTGGTTGATTGCCCCGCGCTGGGCAGCGTTTCCGCGGACGTGTCTCCCTTTGCCGAACCGCTTGCCATGGGCAATGAAGCCGACAGCGTGATTGCCTTCCCCAACTTGCGTGGCGACGCTTGGATGATTGTGCCGCGTCCGCAAACGGACGAAAGCTGCTATGCCCACCTGGCTGTCTTCCTCCGGCGCGCTCCGCGAGAACAAAAGCGGAAACTGTGGCGGACCGTTTCCGCGGCGCTTAGCGCGCGATTGAGTGACCAGCCCGTGTGGTTAAGCACCGCAGGGCTGGGAGTCTCCTGGCTGCACGTACGATTGGACTCGCGGCCGAAATACTACAGCCATCGCCCATATGCGGTGGCGATTGGTTAGAAAGGCGATGGCAAGGAAAATGCAACTTGGACCGGACTAGGGATCAACTACATCGAATTCAACTTTTTTCTCTGTACCTCCCGCATCAACAACAACCTCGTATCGACCGGTCTGCCACCCCCCAGCTGGCACATCGAATGTGACGGACCAATCGTTGCTTTGCACCGGAGCGCCAGTGTCGACTGCTGGGTTGACCCATGTTTCGCCGTTAAACCGCCGCAACATGACTGTGACGAATGGTTGGTCGGATGTTCCTTGACAAACGATATCCTCATTCTTCGGATGATCGGCACCAGTAGGTTTGTTAATAGTCAGTGATCCGAATGCCGACGAATCAATAGCATGAGTAACTATACCTACGAAAATCACGATAAGAAGTTTCTTTGCGTGCGCTGTCCCTTTCAAACGGTTGGCTTGCAGTCTTAGCTGTGTGGCCCATCGCCATTCCGAGAACCCATTTTTCTCCAAACTTCGAGTGCGATCTTTTCGGAAACGAAGTCCACTCGCCCGTCTCCAAACAGAACGTTAACCGCCGCGTTGTGATTGCTCGAAGGCGGGTATGCGCCTTCGAGAGCGAATCCTCCATTTGCGCAGAAAGGCTGGTTGGGTGTAATCACATGGTTGTAGAGAGTGGTCACAACTTGCCCTTCGGTCCACGGACGACCGCGCTGATATTTCAGCAACGTAGGCACTCGAAAGTCTGGATCGATGCACTTGGCAGCGAAGACATCCAACTCTGCAGGGGCAGTCAAAGGTTCAATGGTCTTCCACGAAATCCGAAGAGGATCTTCTGTTCCGTCGCCAACCAAGACCTCGCTCATTGCTGCTGTATTCGCACGCCCATCTGAAAAAGACCCACTTTCAATTGCGGCGTAAGCAAACGCGCCGTTGTAGCCGTGTTTTTGAAAACCACTTCCATAGTTTCCCGAGTAACTAGTAGGTGCCCAGCTTGCCGCAGACTCGGCACCGTCAACGTCCGCAGCACTATATAGCAGTGCGCCGCCGTCGCTTGGACAGACAAAGACTGGGACTAGAGTAGTGCGAAATCTCGACGAGTGGCCATCTTCGTCCGCATTTCCCAAAATTTGGGCATGCATCCCGGTTTGCTCGACGTAAGGAAGGAGTTGAACGTGTAGTGAGAAATTCCGCACGGAAGCACCCGCCGGCAAATGTCCATTAACACCTTCAAAAGCTTCAATGGCGACGCCGAGTTGGTGTAGGTTTGATTGACACGCAGTGCGCCGCGCGCTTTCACGCGCAGATTGAACTGCCGTTAGAACCAACGCAGCCAAAAGGCCAAGAATGGCCATCAACACGATCAGCTCAATGAGAGAAAACGCTGACCTATGTTTTTGTATCAGGAATGTGTTTATCCCATGACTCATCAGACCCCCTTTCATCGCAATGCGTAGTGGCTGGCAAATGCGACCTTTGCAATCTAACGCTGGCGAATGCAACGGCAAGAAGAAAAACCAAGGAAAAACGGGAATGCGGCAATAGCGGCGCAAATCCGTGTTTACTCGGCGATTGTTGTTCGCGAATCGCCTAGCCTGAAGTTTGCGCTGTGGCCAACGCGAAGGACAGCATGAGCGCTCCAACCACCAGGACAATCAGCAGACCTCCGATGGCAACAACCACCTTGGCCCCAAATCGTCGCCAGGCTGGTGGCACAACGGCCAGGAGCAAAACGCAAGCGCATGCTGATACCAAATAGGCAACCGGATAAGCGCGGCTCAGCAGAATTCCGCCCAAGGCGATTGCAACCAAAGTGATGATGCCAAACAACACAGCCAATGAGAACTGCGCTTCGTCTGGCGGACGGCTCGTCGAATTCTTCGGCAAGCCGCGCCGGTTGGTTCCGAAGAGCCGTTCCCAAACGCTGCGCTCACGAGGGCGCACGCTGTAAGGAGTGCGTTCTTGTGTTGGCGGTTTGTTTGACGAATCCGCAGCATCATGCCGGGAATCGTGATCGCGGAGTTGCACTTCGCCGATCTCTCCACTCGAACATTACACAAACGGAGCGCGCATGCGCGGCGTTGTGCCAATCAGGGCGTTACCCTTCGCCAAGCTGCAGGTCTTTCGGCTTAACGCCGCGCTGGTAGCCGTCGAAGCCGAAAGGTGTTGGGTCGAATTCTCCGACAAGTTCGACATCGGTCATCTCAGGCATTTCATCTTCCAAACCCATTGCCCAATAACAGGCGTTGACCAGCAGTCGCCGCACCCCTTCGCTGGCAAAGTCTTGCGAAGCGCCGATGGTGCTGGTGAACACACGAGCTTTTTCGCCAGAGGGCGATTCGTAGGCATTCGTCCAAGCGATGGGCATCATCGGATCATTCTTGCCGCCTTCCAGAGGCACGGAGTCTGGCTGCATTCCGTCCAAAACCTGACCCATCACCAAGGGCTGGCAACTCTCACGCAATGGCAAGCGCACGCCGTAAACGTCGGTTGGTCCCCAGATATCGCCATCGTTGATGCCGCGAAGAATTGGATGGTCTTCATTGCCTGGGGCGATGATGCCGCGCGAGCTTTGCCGACCATGGGCGCCGTGATGATTGACCCAGGTTTCGCCCAACACGTGTTTGCCAAACCCGCCTTGCCATTGTCCGCCGCTGACGGAATAGCGTTTGTAAGTTTCGCTGCTGTCCATCTTGAAGGCGTGCGTTGCCGTGCGAATAGCGACAATCGGTTTGCCGGCTTCCACATACTCGGCGATGTAGCGCATCTGATCGTCCGGCAAATCTCGGAATCGCGTGAAGAGGACCAACAGGTCCGCGGATTGCAGTGCCTGAAGCCCGGGAATGTTGTTGTTGATGTTGGGATTGATTTCGCCGGTGCCCGGATCAATTGCAAACAGCACCGTGCACTTGAAGCCGTGCCGCCTGGCGAGGATCTTTCCCAAAGCCGGCAGGGTTTCTTCAGAGCGATATTCCTCATCGCCGGAAACCAGCACAATGTGCTTGCCGTTGCTGTTGGGACCTTGCGAACCGTCATAGACAACGAACGTGTCCTGGTTGTTGTTTCCACCGCCGGTGTCTCCAACCACGCGGCGTTCTTGCGACGTGTTTTGCGCTTGCGCAGAGGCGGCAAGCATGCCAACAAGAAAAGCGGTCAAGACTGCTGCAAAGCGAAATCGCGGCATGGTGGGTCTCACTTCGGGCGAAATGTTTGTTGGGCGGCAAGAAGCGGATCAGTCCGCAACAATAGCCTGCACTGCGACGTCCCGTCAGGATACCGGGTGATTTGTTGGGTTTCCACGGATTCCACGCCGTTCCGCGGGGGAATTCAGCCATCGTGCGTGAATGTGCAATGCCCGATATAATCCGGCTATCGACAACTCTGGGATCATTTGGAATGAGCACTTCCCAAACTCAACCGCAAAAAATTTCCGGGGAATTGGCCGCCAAGCGCGATCAGTTGTTGGAAGTCATCCGCGATTATCAAAGCTGCGCGGTTGCTTTTTCCGCTGGCGTGGACAGCACGGTGGTGGCCAAAGCCGCCTTCTTGGCGTTGGGCGAAAACGCCGTGGCGGTGACGGCGTCGAGCGCTAGTCTGGCCGCCGGCGAGTTGGATCAAGCCAAAGATCTGGCCGCGTTGATTGGTATCCGGCACAAAGTGATCGCCACGGACGAAATGGCGAAAGAGGAATACCGTCGCAACGCCGCGGACCGCTGTTATCACTGCAAGACGGAACTCTATTCGCGCATGGACGAACTTGTTGACGGCTTGAACGTTGCAGTCATCTGCAACGGGGCGAACGTTGACGACCAAGGCGATTATCGTCCTGGCATGAATGCCGCAAGCGAGCACGCCGTCCGCAGCCCTTTGATTGATTGCGGTTTAACCAAGGCGGATGTCCGCAACCTGGCCGCGAATTGGGGATTGCCGGTTTGGGATAAGCCGGCAGCGCCGTGCCTTTCCAGCAGAATCGCTTATGGCGAAGAAGTCACGCCGGAGCGGCTGGCAATGATTGACGCGGCGGAGCGCTTTTTGCGAGACAAGGGGCTCCGGGAACTTCGCGTGCGATATCATCGCGGTGATCTGGCCAGGATTGAAGTGCCTGTTGAAGCAATCCCGCAGCTTGCCGAGCCGAATGTGGCGGAGGAGATTGTCCGGCAGTTTCGTGAATTGGGTTTCGCCTATGTGTCGCTTGATCTGGCAGGCTTTCAATCAGGCAGTTTGAATCTTGGGCTCAACGAGAACGCGGCCAACGCCAACACGACGCCGGGCAATCTTGTTCAGCTGCAGATCTCTCCGCGAGAAGATTAACCGAAAATGTCCGCGCGCTGCGAGATGTTTGACTTTGAGGGCAGGCGCGGTTTCAACGGTATTTCTGGCCGCAATCGAATTCCGCCGGACAAAACCCGGCACAACGCCATCCGCAATCCGTAGAATAGAGGTGGCGGATGAGTCCTGCCGATACCGTTTGAGCGGCTGTGCATTGCCGGGCCTTCGCGGCAGCAAGTGCGCTGAGCCAACGCATGTCTGAGAAAACGGCGATCTGAGAAAACAGAGAACAGCGCCTCTTCAAGCGCTGCTGGCGACGTCCTAAGAGCGAACTGTGGAATTCCTCAATCCTGGCATGTTGATGCTTGCCGGCGCGGCAGCCGCACCGGTGATTCTGCATTTGATCATGCGGCAAGCGCCCAAACACATTGTGTTTCCGGCGCTGCAGTTCATTCGCCAGCGGCAAGAATCCAATCGGCGTCGCCTGCGGTTGCGACATTTACTGTTGCTGTTTCTTCGGGCCATGGCGTTGGCCCTGTTGGCATTTGCCCTGGCGCGCCCCAGCTTGACGGCCTCAGGCTTATCGGTCAGCCAGGAAGCCCCGGTCTCCGCGGTGTTGGTGATTGATACGTCGCCGACGATGTCGTACATCGAAGAAAACAAGACTCGCTTGGAACATGCGCAGGAGATTGCCACCTGGCTGTTGGATGAAATCCCCAGCGAGAGTCAGGTCGCGGTGATCGATTCGCGGATCGACACCAACGTCTTTCAAGTGGACGTCAACGCTGCGAGTGACTTTGTCAACGAACTGCAACTGACGGACGTTCCCTCGCGGTTTGATCTGGCGATTGAGTCCGCCTGGAAGCTGGTCAAGACCGGTGATCACGAAACCAAGGAGTTGTACATCTTCACGGACCTGGCGCGGGGTGGTTGGCCATCCGAGGCCGCGCCCCGTCTGGCGCAATTTGCCGAAGAGAACGAAGGGGTCAGCATCAACGTTGTTGACGTGGGAATTCTTGAACCGCAAAACACGCGGATCGCTTCGTTGCAGCTTTCCAAGCAAAACATTTCGCAGAATCAGTTTGTCACGCTCAGGGCCGAGATCGAACGCGTCGGGCAGGTGAATCAATCCAGCGCCGAACTTTGGCTTGAAGATGAGTCCGGCGAGTTGGCGATGCGCGATCAACAGCCGATCAACTTTGGCGCCACTGGCGGCGCGGAGGTTGAGTTTTCCTTAAGTGGTTTGCCTGCCGGAACACACCAAGGCGAAATCCGGCTGTCCTCCCGCGATAAGCTGGACATTGATGACCGCCGGTACTTCACGGTGGAGTCCAAACCTGCCTGGCCGGTTCTGCTGGCCGCGCCGCGGTTGGGCGGCGAGTACGACGAGCACTACAATGTCTTCTATCTGCTCAACGCGCTGGCGCCGGAAGATCTGCGCAGGCAACAGCGAGTGAGTTTTGCTTGCGAGACCATCGAACAAGGCGCGCTGACGAACGCCAAGTACTCAAACTATTCCGTGATTGCGCTGGTCGATCCAAAGCCGTTACCGGCGGAGGTTTGGAACCAGTTGCGAGAATATGTCGAGGACGGCGGAAACCTGGCGATCTTCCTGGGCCGCAACGCAGGCTCCGGCGACGGTTTCAACATCCCCGCCGCCCAAGCGGTTTTGCCAGGCGAGTTGAGCGAAGTGGCGACGTGGCCTGCGCGCGATGTGCATTTGGATGCCTTGGAAAGCCGGCATTCGATGCTCAATCGCTTTCAAGATTGGGAAGATGCGCCGTGGGCCGATTCCTGGGTTTATCGCGCTTGGCGATTCCGTCAGCTTTACGATGGCGTGCAACCGGTGCTGAGTTACACCAATGAAGAGCCTGCGATTGTCGAGCGTGTACTCGACCGCGGCCGCGTGCTGGTGATGACCACTCCCGTTTCGGATGACCTCCGCCGCAATGATGATCCCAACTACGAAGGCTGGACAAACTTGCCGGTTGCCGCGGAACCGTGGCCGTTTGTGGCGTTGATGAACGAGATGTTTCTGGACCTGGTGGCCAAGACGGACGAGACGCTTAACTTTGCCGCGCAGCCAGGCATGACCGCTGTGCTGCACGTCAATCCCGATGCAGGCATCGCCCGATACTTGCTGCGTGCGCCTTCTGGCGATGAGTCGTTCCGGGATTCAAATCCGGTTGAACCGCGGATCCTGATCTCTTCGATTGAAGACATTGGCAATTACCGCGTTGAGTTGCTTGAGAAGGATTTGGATCGCGGCTTCTCAATGAACCTGGCCAGAGATCAAACCGATTTGACGCGGATTGAATCGAGCACGCTCAACGCGTTCTTCGCCGGGCGTGAAGTTCCCGTCGCTCGGACGCAAGACGAATTGCAGCGCAACGTCACCTTCACACATTTTGGGCAAGAGTTTTTCCCCTGGGTGATTGTGATTGTCGCCCTGGTGATGGGCGTGGAGCATGTGTTGGCGAATCGCTTTTATGGAATGCGCGATGCCCCGGCCGATCAAAAGAAATCCGTGTTGGCAGGCTTCCGCGGCGCCGATTCCGGCAATGGGCAACTTGAAGCGGCCGCTGATGCAGGTGTTGAATTGAACGGCGATGGAGTGCCTGACGAAGAGCGCTCCGCGAAGCCGACTCTTGCGTGATCTGTTCTCGCAGACGTTGTTGAAGTGATTGTTTGACGAAACTTGCATGCCATCTGTTGCCTTCAATCCGATCTTTCACATTGGCGTTGTCATTGGCATTGGCGCCGTGATGGTGGCGCTGTTGCTGTTGGGTCCGGCGTCCACGCGGGCCAGCGGACGGCGGCGAGCCTGGCTGGTGTTTCTGCGAACGCTGGCGATCTTGGCGATCATCTTCTCAATGCTGCGGCCGACTTTGGTTTATCACTCGACCGAAGAGCAAACAGCGACGCTGATTGTCCTGTGCGACTTTTCCCGCAGCATGGGCGTAACCGATGAAGGCAACCGCAGCCGTTGGGAACGAATGCGCGAGTCATTGACGGACGCGATGCCGGACTTCAACGATCTGGGCGAGAACCTGAACATTCGCTTCTATCAATTTGGCGCGGAGCCGGTTGAGATTGCCCTGGTGGATGGCGAGTTGCAGTTGCCGGAAGAGCCCGACGGCATGGAGACGGCGATTGGCCATTCCATTGCGGAAGCTCGTCGCCAAAACGCCGGTGAGCGCGTGATTGGCGTTGTTGTGCTGACGGACGGAAATCAAAAAGCGAACGTGCCGCGCGATCGGCCGCCGTTGAACGAAGCTCGGGAATTGAGCGCGACGAATGTGGCGTTGCATGCGGTCGCCTTTGGCAATCCCTCCAATCAAGGGCAACTGCGGGATATCGCCATTGAGCAGATGTCCGCACCGGAACGGATCTTTGAGAAGAACAACATGCTGGTCACCGCCCAAGCGCGGTTGTCCGGCTACGTCAACCGCTCCATGCAAGTGGAACTGCTGATGGAGAACGGCGCCGGCGAGATGGAGGTTGTTGACTCGCAGACAATTCAATCGCGGCGTGATGGAGATGTGATCCCGCTGGAGTTGTCACACATTCCGCGTTTGCCTGGCGAACACAAAGTGCAAGTCCGCGTTGTGGATCAGCCCGGCGAGTTGGTGACGGTCAACAATGAACAAAGCACGTTTGTGACCGTGGAGTCTGGCGGGATCAGCGTTTTCTTCATCGAAGGCAAGCCCCGCCATGAAACCAAGCTGTGGAAGGCATTGGACGAATCGCCCAACATTGAAGTGACGTTGGCGATGCTGGACGCGGAGGAATACATCCGACGTGGCACGATTGAGAATCCTCGCCGTCCCGATGCCGTGGCGACGATGTTGGACGAGGCATTCACGCCTGGTCGCCACGATGTTTACATCCTGGGAGATGTTGACAGCAAAGCGTTCACGGGTGAGGAACTTCTCCGCTTGCGCGAGTGTGTGGCCGAAGGTTCAGGGCTGATTATGCTCGGTGGCGCGCATTCTTTCTCCGGTGGTGGATATGCCAATACGCCGCTGGCGGAGGTCTTGCCGGTGGAGTTGAATCGCATTGGCAACCAGCAGTTTGGTCAGCCGATTCGCTCCGATATCCACGAACCAGGCCCGATCCAGATCGCGCCTTCGGAATTGGAGGGCAATCATTTTGTGACGCGACTGAACAGCAGTCGCGAGCGGAATACGGAGTTGTGGCAGGAGTTGCCGCCGCTGGATGGCGTGAACAAGGTGAGGCCCCGCAACAATGCCAGGCTGCTGCTGGAAGGCGTTGCGCCAACGGCCCCCAACCGGCGAATCCCCGTGTTGGTTGCTGACGGATATGGCGAAGGCCGCGTTCTGGCTTTCACCGGCGACTCGACGCATCGTTGGATTCTGCGCGGATATGGCGACCAGCGCAAACGGTTTTGGCGTCAGTTGACGCTGTGGCTGGCCAAGAAGGACCAAGGCGGTGACGGGGCGGTGCGAATCGCCTTGGAGGAGCGGCGCGTGCGGCAATCCGGTCGTGCGAACTTCACGCTGCAAGCGGTGACCGCCGAGGAAGAACCGATTCCGGATGCGGAATGGGAAGCGAGCATGATCTTGCCGGACGGGAGCTCACAGCCGTTGAATCTCAATCGCCGCGGGAATGAGATGGTGGGCTCATTTGTGGAAACGCAACTGGCCGGTGACTATGCGATTGAAGCCAGGGCGACGCGGAACGGTACTGACCTGGGAATGGCCAAAGCCCGATTTCTCGTTTTCGAGCGAGACCTGGAACTGGAACGGCCTGTTGCCGACACCGATGCGCTGGCCGCGTGGACTTCCGCTTCCTCAGGCGGACGCGTTTTTACGCCGGAGCAGTTTGATGAATTGCTGGAAGAGTTGCAAAAGCTGCCGCAGCAATTGAGCAAAACCTCATACTTGAAGGTCACCTTGTGGGACCGCTGGCCGCT
>CALJLD010000287.1 GCA_937982665.1 uncultured Planctomycetales bacterium | reverse complement strand
CTTGTCGATGATAGGCGATCACCGCGGCGCGATCCGGCTCGCGCGCTGCCCATTCCGAAAGGAGCGCCGCAACATTGCAGGGTGCGGTTTGCGTAGCTGAAGTCATCAACAATCAACAAGCCAGTGTTAGGCAACTCAATGCGGTCAGGAAGCCGCCGGCCGCAGTAGACAACTCAGCACTTCGGCGGAGATATCAAGGTTTAGCGTTTGCGCCAGCTTTTGCCAGCCAGGCACGGCGTTGACCTCCAGAACATACGCGTCTCCGTGCATGTCTTGCAAGATATCGACGCCGGCGATTTCCGCGCCGACGGAGTCCGCCGCACGGCGCGCCAAGCCGGCCAACTGCGGCGTAAGTTCGCAGGCTTCGCATGTCGCGCCGCGAGCCGCATTCGTGCGCCAATCGTTGTTATTAAAGCGGCGCATCGCGTATTGACGCTCGCCAATCACCAGCACCCGCGTGTCAAAGCCAGCGTGCGGAATGAACTGTTGGAGGTAAATCACAGAGCGGAGTTCGGCCAAGAGCTTGAAAGCCCGCCAGGCGACGTCTTCATCATCAAGCCGAGTCATCCCGCGACCCTCCGCGCCAAACAGCGGCTTAACCACCACGTCACCGCCAAGATCAGCGAAGGCCCCCATCGCCTGATCTGCCGTCTGACAGACAGAAGTTGCAGGAACAGGCAAACCGGCCGATTGCATGCGGGCTGTGGCGAGATATTTGTCAACGGCCGCTTCAATCGCACGGGGAGGATTGACCACGCGAACCCCGCGCGCCTCCAACTGCCAAAGAATGTCCATCCGCAGCACAACTTGTTCCAAGCTGGCGGCGGACATCGTGCGCACGTGCAAGCAATCAACCTGGGAGAGATCTAAGTCCGCAGCTAACGCGCGAAACGACGACGTGGAAACGGCCGACTGCAAATCGGGAAAGGACACACAAACAACGTCGTGCTCATCGCGGGCCGCGCGACGAAGTTCATTAACGTACCAGCTCGTTGGCGATCCCAAGACAGCCAGCAACATCTACTCGCCTCGTTTCTCGCCGGCACAAAACGTTGAGCCAGTTTCGATATTCACCAACCGCACGGCGGCCGGACTGAACAGCATGGGATCGATCTTGTAAAAGTCGCCGTCGTAGTTGCGAAAGATCTCGGCGAAAGGGCGACCGAAATCGGGCGAAGCCGAACTGGGAATCTTGGGGGCAATCTCTTCCAGGCTGGCATCATCGCCCCGTACCCAGAGTGTGATCTCGCTGTGATACAAGATGGCATCGTTGGTGCGGCCAATGGCTTCCACAAAATCGGGAACCGGTTCCGGTAGCGGGGCTTCGCCAAAACCGCTGACAATCCGCCCGAGGTCAAAATCCAGTTGCTCCAACTTGTGTAAGCCGGTCTCCACGCTGCGTGCCGCAATCTGCAAACAACCGGCCAGGTTGGTGGTTGGAGCCGCCGCGAGCAACAGCCGGTCCGCCGAGACGCGGCAACTTTCGGCGATATATGCGATCACTTCCGGCGTAGGCAGTTGCGAAGCCTCCAAGACACCAACCAAAGTGTCAGCCGTTTCGCGATGCCCAATCTTGTCGAACAGTTCCTCTTTGCCGGCGACAGCTCGCATGGGACCGGACGCCATCGCGAAGTAGTCGCCTTGCGAGATCCGCCAGCCGGCGTACTGCGAGGCCAGACAGGCTGCAACCGGTTGATCGGTTCGCACGCAAACACCCACTGAGTTGCCGGTGCCCGGCGTGAGCGAGACTTCCCCTAGACCGGCCAGGCAAAGTTCCGCCAGATGTTTGCCGGCTTCCAAGCCTCCAGGAGTGTTGATGCCGCAATCGACAACTTGTGCGCCGCCGATGCTATGAACTTCCGCTTGAAAGGCTTGCGCGTCAGCTGCCAAAGCCGCAAAGATCCGCGAGGCTCTGGCGTTGAGTTCGAGAAGTTTGCTGGCGGTATTCATGTGCCCGGTTTTCCCAGAATCGTCTTCGCCAGTAAAGCGGCCGCCCATCTGTTGATCGACGCTTTGTAACGATTTTGCCGGAAGATCGCTTTTCCCTGTGTAGGGGCAGCCAAAGGAGCAGAGAAGCGCCATCAATAAGACACATACAAATCAAGTTGATGTGATCGATATGATGTCACCTGTCTGCCAGCGTAATCAAATCGATCAGAAGTCAGTTTTCCTTAACTCCATTGCCATAAGCCACTTAGGAGAAACCCACGCTTTTGTCTGCCAGCTTTGGCACGCCTGCTGCTTTTCCTTTCAAGCATCTGCGACACACACGAGCGAACGCTCGACCCAGAAACAAAAACACGCTGAAAGGGAACTACGATGAAACGCTTCGCACTCACAATCGCCGCCGCCATGATGACCTTCGCTATGACCTCGGCGGCCTCGGCCAACGACGACCTGCAAAAGTTCTTGCAACAACTCAAGGCCTCGCAACAAGGTCAACAACAGCAAGGTCAACCGCAACAAAAGATGGTTCAAAATGGCCAACAAGGCGGTCAGCAACACGCCATGATGGTTGGCCCCGGGCCCGGCCCCGGACCTGGTCCTGGCATGCCGTTCCAACGTTGGAGATTGGGCATCACCGCGATGGACCTCAACAATCCTTGGGAACAAGGTGTTTACATCAGCAGCGTTGATCCTTGGGGCCCCGCCAGCCGCGTTTACACCGCTTGGAATCAAGTCCTTCGCTTGGAATCCGGCGATCGCATCCTGGAAGTTGACGGTCAAAAGGTTTGGGGTACGGACAGCCTGCGAGTGATCCTCAATCAGAACAACATGGGTTGGGCTGTGATGATGATCCGCGACGTTCGCACCTTCCAAGTTCGTCAGGTCTTCGTGCAACTGCAACCAGCAGCCGGTGGCGGCGGACCCGTCGTCATGATGCACCAGGCCGGTGGTCAACAACAACAGCAACAGCAAGTCATGCAGCACCAAGGTCAGCAGCAAGCTCCGGCCGTTCTGCAAAACTTCCTGAAGCAGTTCAAGAACAAATAAGCTCGAACGAGCACAGGCAACCGCGGCAAGCCCGCGTTAATCATAGAAGCGAAGGCGTTTGGAATTTTCCAAACGCCTTCGTTGTTTTTGCGCTCGTAGCTGGGCACTTAAACCGAGGCACTATTAAACTGACCAACCTGTCTGAGGCGATTCATGAATCATGAAGCCAGACTGTGCCTGGGCGTCACAGATGTTCGACTCCAAAGATTGAATCGTTGGTCGTGACTGATGAAAGCCCAGCGCGAGATCAAACGTCCGCGTCTCGCCTGGCTCCAATGCAATCACGCGTCCTTGCTTTTCTTCATACGGCCGAGGATTGGGGAAATTGGTTGCCGGCTCCAGACCGGTGACATAGCCATCTTCCTCTGACTGAAGAGACTTCCACTGAGAGAAACAGGGAAGCTGCTGCGGATCAAAGGCCAGGCTGATGGCACGCGAACTCTCGGCGTTTCGCAATATGGCGCGGCAAAGACCGGTCTCATCCGCGGTTGGCTTGAAGAAATAGACCTGCTCGGCAAAACCTGGCTCTGGCGTGCCGTACTCGTTCCAGTGTGCAGTGCCTTCGGCCGCTCGAGCATCTCGCGGCGCCATTTGAGAGAACGTCAGCGCCATCCGCGATCCCGTTTCCAAAAGCGGTGGCCCGAAGTTGACATGATACAACAGTTGCAATTCGCCCGGTTCTGCCGAGATGTTTGTGACTTCGTCAATGATCTCAACCGCGGCTTTCCCACGGGATAAGGTCACCGTCGAGGTTAATCGCAATTTGCCGTGAAACAGCCGGCTTTCTTCAACACAGCCGGTGAGCCGCAGTTGTTCTGTCTCGGGATCAAAGCAGGCTTCAACGAAATACGCCGGCGTGTTGGCGATGCGACCATGCAAGGGATATTGCAGTTGACCACCAGCAGTGAAGACGGGCGCCCCGTTGTTAGTGAGACCGCAGCGGACGAGAAGTTCGTCAAAACCATCCAGCCAACCAATCCCGCCAGGTTCCATCAGCGGCACAAGACGAGGATGAACAGGACCACGCACCGGCGCATTCCAGCCAACTCGCCATTGACCAACATCAGCGTGGTGAATGCCCATTCCGCGGGTGGGAACCACACAAACCTGGCACTCGCTATTCCCAAGCGTAATGGTCGTCACGCCTTGGCTGCTGCCGGTCTGCAGATGCTTAACCTCAAGCTGAAACTCGCCCTGGGGATCAACATCAATTCGCCCAGCCGCGTGAAGCGTGTTGTCTTCCACATCCAGGATTTTCCAGCGACTCAACATGGCGGCGCCACTCTCTTTGCGAAGTGCTGAGGAATTTCGATCTGGGCCAACTTATCCCGGCGGCCATTGCAGCTTGCGTTTGCCCATCAGGTGAAAATGCAAATGAAACACGGTCTGGCCGCCATCAGCACCGGTGTTGGCCACTACGCGATATCCGTTCTCCAGTCCGAACTTCTTGGCCAGGTCGCGGATCACAAGCAATATATGCCCGAGCAGTTCCTTGTGCTGATCTTCAGCATGTGCGAGCGACTCGATCTCTTCTTTGGGGATTACCAAGACGTGCGTCGGCGCTTGCGGAGAGATATCGCGAAAAGCCAGGCAGTGTTCATCCTCATAGAGGATGTCAGCAGGGATTTCGCCATCGATGATTTTCTTGAAGATCGTTTTTTCGGCCATAGCGCGAGTTCTCAAGCGGGATTGATACGATCATTGCGCCAGCCTTTGCCAAGTGGCGACCGGCGACATTATAACGAAGCCTGCTGTTGATTGAGATGATTTGCCATTCTGCCGATCAACACGCGATCACCCGCAACGCGAGAACGGCCTGATGACCAGCGATCCGCGGCACGCTTCCCCTTCCAGTGAGGATCAGATGGATTGGTCGAAACATTTTATGCACGACTACTGGCAGACCAGCCAGATTGACAAGCTCAACGCGGCGGTGGACACGCTGGTCAAGCGCGAGCGCCATACCCACTCAAAGACGGCCGAACGTGTTGATGCGCTGGAGGAAGAATTGGCGCGAGCCGTTCTTGTGATCCACACGCTGCTGGAAGTCTGCGTACGCAAGGAAGTCTTCAGCAAGGAGGAATTCCGCCAAGTCGTGGACGAGATGGATTTCCTTGATGGCATCATGGACGGCAAGCTGGACCCACGTGCCTTGCGGAAGAAGGAAGAGGAGGAGTGAGCAAAAGCAATCGTGAAGAACAATAACTCTTGGGAATAACGCTTCGCATAGCTGCTTGCTGGCAGCAAATTATCAGTTTATTGCGGTGCCGCTTGCGGGACGGCAGGGACGACGACCGATGGAATTTGTAGTATGATGAATATGCGGCGATTCTAACGCTGCATCCTCACGTCCTTGATGCAAACCGTGCGAGACTCCTTCGGGAAAACCTATGTCCATTGCGGAAACCTACGCTCCCACTAGCAAAGCCCAAACGCTGCTTGATTCTATCGGTCCGGAGAAGTACGACCGCCAGATCACAGCCGGCTTGACTAAGCTTGTCAAAGGTCAGGCTCCCACCGAGTTGCAGTCGCTCTACACGACCGATGAACTCACGGAGCTGGAATCGCTCAAGGGAACCGATCGCGATGTTGAAGCGCGAATGCCGGTCAAGATTACGAATCACTATCTGCAACAAGCTAAGCGTTCTAAGGCGATCCAGACGCTCGTCAAAGCGGATCCGAACGAAACGATGGACCTTGCCGGCGCTCCCGATCCCGGCAAGCAGATGGATTACAGCCCTGTGGAAGGCATGATCCATAAGTACGAGCTGGCGCTGCTCTATGTGGTTTCCACATGCTCCGCGCATTGCCGGTTCTGCTATCGCGAAGAACTCATCGCCCGGAAAGACGTCGAGCGTCCTGACGGCACCATCGCTCCCAAAGGCCTCGCTCAGATTCCGGAAGTTGTGGACTACGTGCTCAAGCACAATCGCGAGGTTGACGCCAACGGCGGGCGTCACCCCAAGACTGGTCGCGAGCGTCTCCGCGAAATCTTGATGTCTGGCGGCGATCCCATGGTCTTAACCAACAAGAAGATCGCAGCCTGGTGGGCGGCTTTGGCGGACGCCGGGATCGAGAACATTCGGCTTGGCACAAAAGAGTTGGCGTTCTATCCCGACCGTTTCGATGACGCCTTCTTCGATATGCTCCACAGGTTCAATCAGGCATATCCGCGGATCAGCCTGCGGTTCATGATTCATTTCAACCATCCCGATGAGTTCTTGCTAAAGGACGACGACGGACAGTTCATCGATGATCCCAATGGCGGATTGCAATGGATCCCCAGCACTGAGACGGCGGTCCGTCGATTGGCTGCCTGCGACAGGGTCACCATTGATAATCAATCACCAATCATCAAGGGCATTAACGATGACGCGGACGCGTTGCGAATTATGCAACGCGAATTGCGGCGCAACTGCGTGGAGAATCACTACTTTTTCTGCGGTCGAGATATTATCGGCCATAAGGCGTTTAACGTGCCGATCGAAACGGCCTGGCAGACGCTTAACAACTCGCAGAAAGGACTCTCCGGGATTGAGGCTCACGCGCGACTTTCCATCACGCACTACAAAGGCAAGACGGAAGTCAACTCTGTCACCAACGAACCGATCCCCGGCCTTCGTGGCGCGGAGAATGGCGTGGTCATCTTTAAGCTGCTCCGCGGCGCGGAAGACGCGAAAGATCGCGGCAAGGTCTGCATCGTTGGTCGCAACCCGGACGCCATCTGGTTCGATGGTTACGCCGATCGCGTGATCTTCGACGAAGCCGGTCTCTATCCGGACTCGAAGCTCATCCCACAGGACTAACGGTTTAGAAATTGGCGCGGCGAGGTGTTTTGCTATTTCACCGCCAGCAGCTGTGCCGGTATTCACGGCCACCCAAGCTGCGCGATGTGACCTTGCCGCGCTCTACCATAATAGCTGTTCTGGTGGGTGCCGCTGGCAAGCGAAGTCTGCCAGTGATTCTTGCGTTGAACGACCATCTCAAAAGCTCGTTCCTCCTGCGTTCCAGCATGAATTCTGGAACTCAATCTCGCTGACGCCGAGCGGTTCGTTCTTCGCCGATCTGAAGTTGAGGAA
>CALJLD010000286.1 GCA_937982665.1 uncultured Planctomycetales bacterium | reverse complement strand
CTGATGTTCTGGTTGTGGCGGCCCATGGGCGGCACGGTCTGGCACGTTGAAAATACACTTGGCATCGCGCTGCTGTACGGTGTTTTCGCGGCCGGATGGCTGCTCATCCTGGTCTCAACCTTCCTGATCAACCACTTTGATTTGTTTGGGTTGCGGCAAGTTTGGTTGTACTTCCGTGGTCAAGAATATGTACCGCTGAAGTTCGCCATGCCTTGGCCTTATCGCGTGGTACGGCATCCATTGTACGTCGGCTGGCTGACGGCCTTTTGGGCAACTCCAACCATGACAATGGCACACCTCGTCTTTGCGATTGCAACAACGGCCTACATCCTGGTGGCAATTGTGTTTGAAGAACGCGACCTGGTTGATGCCCACGGCAGAGACTACGAGAAGTACCGCAACACTGTGCCGATGTTGATCCCCGGCCTCAAGATGAATTCCAAAGATCGCGCGTCGGACGAATCGTCAACCGCCGCCGTATAAAACAACGAAACGAGAAACGGCCGCGTGCGAATGTCGCATGCGGCCGTTTTCTTGTATCAGCGCGAGGCATGGCGTCATGTTGCAGCCGCTGGCTCCGCGATCTCATCCTGGTCAAAGTGGTCGATCACCGCACAACCGCAGGAGTCACTCCAAACGTTGACGACGGTCCTGCCCATATCGAGCACGCGATCAACGGCGATAATTAAGCCCTGTGCTTCAGTCGGCAAACCAACGGCCTGCAAGATGATCACCATCATCACCAGCCCTGCTTGCGGAATCCCGGCCGCGCCAATGCTAACCAGCAAAGCCGTGTACGCAATGATTACTTGATCCATGATCGTCAGATCAACGTTGGGCGTCATGTTGGCGATGAAGATCACGGCGATCACTTCATACAGAGCGGTACCATCCATGTTGATCGTCGCACCCAGCGGCAGCACAAAAGAACTGACACGGTTCTTCACGCCGGCTCGCTTCTCTACGCTCGCCAACGTAACTGGCAGCGTGCCGTTGGAAGACGATGAACTGAAGGCCATCAACAACGCCGGGCTCATGGCTCGGGCGAATTCCGCGGGACTTCGCTTGGCAACAAACTTGAGAATCAGTGGCAACACAACGGCCGCGTGAATGACCAGGGCAGCCGTCACGGCAATCATGTACCACGCAAGGCTCACAAACACGCCCAAGCCTTGCGAAGCCGTGGCGTAGAGCATCAGGCCGAACACGCCAATCGGCGCAAGACGAATCACTCCTAGCGTGAGTTTCATCATCGCCCCGAATCCAGCCTCGGCGCCAGCACGCGTGGTTTCCGCGACCTTGCCACCGGCCAGCAGTGCGGCAATGCCAAAGGCAAGCGTGAAACAAATCAGCGAAAGGAAATTCCCGTCAGCAGCGGCCGCAATCGGATTGACGGGAATCATCGTTTCCACTTGTTCAACAAGCAGAGCGGTGACCGATTTTCCTTGTTCTTCCTTATCTTGATCCTCGTCGGTCTGATTATCGGCCACTTCTTCGGCGGCCGCGTTGTTCTCCCCCTTGCCGGGCTGAAGAACATTCACAACTGTCAGGCCAACGATGATGGCAAGAGTGCTTGTCGCAAGGTAGTAAACAGCCGTTCGACCAAACATTCGGCCAAAGCGTTCGGGCTCGCCCAAACCCATCACACCGGTCAAGAGTGACACAATGACAAGCGGGACGGAGACCATCTTCAGCATCCGCAAGAACAGGTTGCCAAGCAGTCTGGCCGTGTCCGCAATAAAGCGTGCCCAAGACCTGCCCTTGCGTTGAAACAACGCATAGGCGGCAGGATCCGCGGACTTTAGTCCGTCGACCGATTCAATGTGTTGGTAATTGACCGCGTCTGGCTGTGCGCCTGCCGGCAAGTCCGGCCAGACATCGAAATTGCTAATGGCTTCGCGGACGGCCGCGTCATACGCCGCTTGTGTGTCCGGTTGTGGTTGAGCCAAATCAACTTGGCCAATATAAATCCGCCGCGTTGTTTGGGTCGGTCTTGGCTCGCCTTTGACAGGCAAAGAGTCATTCTCGGAGATTTGCAGGTAGACCTGGTCCCGCGCGTCTTTGAGCCAGACTTGCCCGCCGTTGACGGGGACAGCGTCAGCCATTCCGTACACTTGCAGCTTGCCGCGGAAATACGGAAGGCTGCCATCGGTTTCAAATTCCCCAGTGAAACTTCCCAGCAACACGCCCAATGACGCACCAATCGCCATGGCAATCAAGATTTGCCAATGCATGGCAAGGCCGAAAATCCGTCCAAAGGGCATGCGCATAGAGTCTTCCTAGTGCTCAACAAGAGGCAATGTCGCGAAATGGAAGTCAATGTCCACAAGTGTGGATGGCGATTATACGCCACTTCGCACCGCATGCCATCTTTCGCGCTGCTTCAAGAGCGGGGAGGCAGATTCGCCGTTTCAGACGGCCGCCTGGGTGAGTCGCTTCATCTTGCAGACTCAGGTGATTGATATACCGCGAATGCGATTACGGCGGTGGCCGAAGATGCGCTCGGTTTCGCGAACCGAAGCGACAATCTCGCGCAGCTAATCGCCATCAGTTGGCAGCATCACCAACTCCAGTTCCGCATCGGGATTCGCCGCTGCCCAAGTTTGCCAGGCGATCTCCATCTGCTCAACGCGCTGGAAGCCGTAGGCGTCTCGCACGGCCGCATCCCAGCCAGATTTCGCCCCATGTGTGACGAAAGCAATGAATTCCGCCTGCGTGCCGCGCGAGAGCAGAAATCGTGTCAGGGAAACAGATACGGTGTACGCGTTTTGATCCGCTGGCGAAATCGACTCCGCATCGAGAACGTCGCGCAGTCTTGGCCAAGAACGCTCTGCGGCAAACTTTCTGAGCAACCTTGCGCGGATTTGTTTGGTGGGCGCATCATCGCAAATCCCGGCAATTCCCTCGTTCGCCCAATGCGGAAAGTCATCGCCAAAGCGCGTTATCAGAACGACATGCGTGATCTCATGCGCGAGCGTGGATCCCAAGGCCAATTCGGAGTTGGACGTGATCCACACCATGTGGTGTTCGCGGCCTCTCGCAGCCATTGGCCAGGTCATGGCCTCGTCCTTTTGATCGGAGAGTTGCACATGAATGATGGCTGGCCCTTCGCCGGCAAGAAGCTCTTCTCCGAACCAGGCGAGGGAGAGTTCTCGCCGATACGTTTCCGCATGCTTGAGAACTTCTTGAGCGAACTCTGGCGATGGTCCCTGAACGACGAAATTCTCGCTGCGTGCGTACCCAGGATTCTCGCAAGGCAAGACGCAAGACAAGACCGTCAATACCAGCGCTTCCATGCGCGGCTCCTCATCCGTGAAGTTTCGATTTTTGGCACAGACGGCAATCCTTGCCGACTGATTGTCTCAAGATGATCGGCAAGTCTTCATAGGGCACTTCGCGAATGCGACCTTCGCCGACATGTCGTTACTCGTGGTTTTCTCTCGAAGAGTTTGTGGTCGCAGGCAGACGAAGTTCCAAACCGGCGGCGAGTTTATCAACGTTCTCGCCCAGGAGGTCCTTGTTCAGCTCATACAATTCCGCCCAACGAACGGCCGAGCCCAATTCTTCGCGAGCGATTGAAAACAGATCGTCGCCGTTTTTCGTGGTGTAGACCTTGCCATTGTGCTCCGTGCCATTGTGCACTGTGGTGGGACTTGAAAATCCATCCGCCTGTTGAACTTGCGAGTTTGTGTCATTGCCGTTGGCGACCGCCAAATTCACATGCTCGTCGTTTTGAACATCCGCCCGATGATTTGATCGCAAGTTGTTTGCCGGCGAGCCAGCGGGCGATGTGGGAGTTTCTGGCGATTGCGCCTTCGGGCAGAGCGTTGGAAATTGTCTGCGAAGCAGAGCGGTTGAGGGAGCACGGACAATGTCCCCCACGCGAAGGTCTTCAACTTTGGCGATCGATGCGCTGTTGTAAGCGTGCAATGCCGCGAAATAGCCACCTTCGCCATAGGCACTCTTGGCGATTGTCCAGAAGCTGTCTTCGGCTCCCGCTATAAACTCCTTGACCGTTTGATCTTCAACGGCTGTGTCTTGGCCAATGGCATTCAAGCTGGAAGGAGCGTTGCGGCTGGCGGCCGCAAACTCTCCAACATTCGCACCGAGTTGATTCGGGACGACGGCGTTTGAAGTCTCGGTTGGAGTCGAGTTGATCGTTTGCATCCTGCGGTTACCGCCAGCACGAACAGTCTTCGCGCCGCTGTCAGCACCGCTGGGGTAGATCACTTGTGAATTGGGCGTTGCAGTTCGCCCACTACCGGAGGTACCGGTGCCGATATTGGTCGGCTGACTCCCGGCAGAGTTGCCCCACGATTGATCGCCAGGGGACCGAAAAGTTGAGCCCGTTTGCGGGACCGCGCCGCCGGACGAAGGTGGCGAACTCTGATCCAAAGCAGGCGTACTACGATCCAGGCGAGGCAATGTGTTTCCAGCTGAATGGGCAGGCGTGTTGTAGCCCGGTGTACTGTAGCCTGGTGTTGTATTCGCATACCGATCTGTACTGCCGTCTAACGTAGTGTTATTGGCCAACGAATTCGCAGGGTCTGTGCCAGATGGTGTGCCAGTGCTACTGCCAAAAGAACCGCTATTCGCAAAAGGGTCGTGTTCGGCGTCGATGTTTTGAACGGACCCTGAATCCTGATTGCGATAGTCTTGGTATTGTTCCGGGTAGCTGTTTTGTGCGTTTTCTGGCTGCTGGATTGCCGCAGCGCTTCCTCCTCCGCCTCCGGTCTCATCGCCAAACGAATAGCCGGCATAGCGGTCTTCGTCCCCACCACCGGGTGCGACGCTTCCGTAGTAGCCAGGCTCAGGGGGTTGTTGCCGCGACTCGTCTTGCCCTGAAGCATTGAAGCGATCAAAGAGTTCGCTGCCTTCTTGCGAATCCATCACCGAATCGTCTTCGTCGTCCGCGTCATCGTCATCGCCCGACTTTGAGGCCACGGCACCATTGCCCGTGGGCACTCTCCGACGATTACCGCTTTCCTCACCTGAGAAGTAGTTGCTTGCCACGCTCCATGACAAAACGCCGCACAGCACGGCCATCACGCCGAGCCCAACTTTGCTCTTCAAAGAGAACTGCGAGAATTTGGAAAGCATGTCTTTGATCGCCATGGCAATCTCCCAATGCTTGCGCGTGAGCGGAAAAGCAAGGCGCGGCAAACAGTCGGGAAATGATAGCGCGTGGAGCGTTCTGGCCAAAGATCAGCTTGGATTCGCTGCTGACACTGCTAGCAGTCAGACATCCAAACTCGCCAGTTTCAAGAATCTGCCGCGCCGCGGATGGCCGTGGCGGTCAGGAACAATCTCTTCCGGCAAGCCGATTGATGTCGAACTCGCGCGCATGTCACCTGGTCACAAGCCGGGCCCAGCAACTCCTGGAAGTCCTGAACGGAAAACCAGGCCTCCCAAGGCTGCGATTGACTGTGAGCTTGATAGCGGCGGTCTTTGTCGATGATCAGAATGCTTCCGCCAGGACGGACGGAACGACAAAGCTCGGCTGTGGCTTGCCGGGGCAACAATGCGTGCTCCAAGGCTTCCACGCACAGCACAGCATCAAACTCGGCCGTGACGGCCGGAAGTTTCAACAAGTGCCCGGAACGGCCTTCGACGCTGCCCGGCAACTGATCCAGCGCTTCTTGGGCAAGATCCACACCTACAAGTTGCAGATCACTTCGCTCCGTAAGGATTTGCAGAAGATATCGCCCTTTGCCGCAACCTGCGTCAAGCAGTCGTGCGCCAGAAGGCAAGGTTTTGCACCACTCGCGTACAGTTACCGCACGCCCATCATGCTCAGTGATTTCCGATGGAAACTCCCAGGCTCCATCCGCAAATGCCGCTTGGGCTTGCCAATACGCTGCCGTTAAGAATGCCATTGTCGTCGGCAAGTCTTCAATCATGCCAATGACTTGCTGAAGACTCCGCAAGTGCTCAAGTGCGTTACATGCCCAAGCTTGCCGCTCGTAGTCAGGCGGCTGATGGCCAAAAGCCTCGGCGGCCATCATCGCCAACTCCAGCAAAGCGCTGGGGTTACTCGTTGGCATTGGCTCGGGAACGCGCTCAATGGGCTCTGATCGGAAACCCAACAAGTCAGGCTGAGAATACAAATCAGCAACTTCTCGTAGCGATTCCAAGGCACCAGGCAACATCGCCCAAGCCTCCACATCACAACTCTGGTTCGTCGGGGCAAGTTCCCGTTGGCAATAGTCGAATGCATCTTGGATGTGCCATCGTGGCGGTGGCATTGGGCCGCGCAAGAACTGGGCAAGCCGGCGTCGCGCCGCATTTGCCCACCGCCGAATTCCGCGAGGAGCCTGAGCGAACTCGTCGATGGCTCGGCTCTGTTGGGCGTGGCTCTGCGGGGCCTGGCAATTTGAGGCCTGCTGCTGTGGGGCCAGACATTGTGAAGGCGTGTGTTGCATGTTGAAACGGGACCACGGATACAGATCAACATCCAATGTGTTGATTGACTTGGAGATAATTATCGGGGAGAAGCAGGAATGCCCCAACAGCAGTTTGCCGGCCATTCTCCCTGGGCAATTCCCGCGTTATTCTGGTGTCGCCGTTTGAAGACCTGTCGAATCGCGTATTGTCACGCCATCCACGGAAACCTGCCATGTCGGATTACATTCAGATCATGACAACAACCGATGATCCAGCCGTGGCTCAAGAGATCGCCAAGACGTTAGTGGAACGTCGTCTGGCTGCATGCGTGCAGGTGATGGGGCCCGCGCAAAGTACCTTCTCGTGGGAAGGGAAAGTTCAGACCCAGAGCGAATATCGCTGTGTTGCCAAGAGTCGGATCGATCTGTTCGCCTTGGCGGAAGTCGCCATCCGCGAAGTGCACAACTATGACGTGCCGGAGATTCTTTCGATCAAGATTAACGAAGGTTCATCGGACTACCTGAAGTGGATGGATAGTGTGCTGGCCGATCCGTCGATCAATTCAGACTCCTGACCTTGGCGGCTTCGGCATATGAATACCAGCGCGAAGCACATCATCGCCGCGGATATCGGCAACTCTCGAATGAAGTTCGGCCGCTTCGTCTTGCCGTGCGACGGACCGAAATCCGAGGCATTGCCTGAACCGACTGGCGTGGTGAGTTTGGCGCCGGACTCATTGCGCGAACTCAGCGGCTGGCTGAACGAGGATCAATGGCAGGACGCCGAGTTTGCGATCGGTAGTGTGCAACGCGCGCGCACGGCTGACCTGATCGACTGGCTGCGCAAACACAGTTTCGCCGGTGATATCCAGTTGCTGACTTCGGATGACTTGCCGCTGGCAATCGATGTTCCCCAACCGCAACGTGTGGGCATGGACCGATTGTTAGCTGCAGTGGCGGCTAACGCGATTCGCACGGATGATTCCATGGCTGCGATCGTTGATTTGGGGACGGCCATCACGGTCGACGTCGTATCGTCCGAGGGAGCCTATCAAGGAGGAGCGATTGCCCCGGGCCTGGCCATATCCGCGCGAGCTCTTCACGATGCGACCGACGCGTTGCCGGCGTTTGATGTCGCGTCGCTGGACGATGCCATCGCGCCAATTGGTCGTGACACGGTTGCGGCCATGAAATCCGGCCTGTTCCTCGGCGCGGTGGGCGCCATCCGCGAATTGATTGTCCGGCAGGTCGGGGAACTGTCATCGGACACGAACGCTCGCTACGAGGTCTATGTTTGCGGTGGGTTCGCGAAACAGGTTGCCCATTTGCTTTCCGCCAATGCGATTCACCTTCCGCACCTGATTCTGCAGGGGATTGCGATCACCGTGCAAAATGCCAAATCATGAGCGTGACAGCGTACAGTTTGTTGACTCCGCCAGGGCAAGGGGCAATCGCCGTGATTGGCGTCCGCGGCACCGACGCCCAACAAATCGTCAGTGATTTGTTTCGGCCAACGGTTTCTCGGACAAATGCCGAAATGCCTTTGCGGCGAATCTTGTTTGGCCGCTGGAAAGACTCGCAGGGTGAAGAACTCGTCGTCTGTCGCTTGACGGACGATTATGTGGAGATCAACTGCCATGGCGGCGTCGCAGCGCCGGCGTCAATCTGCGATGACCTCAAGGAAGCCGGATGTACGGAAGTCAGTCAGACAGATTGGATCACGGAAGATTCGGAAGGCGATCTGATCAAAGCTGAAGCCTGGCAGGCGCTGGCTGAAGCGACAACCGAGTCATGTGCTTTGATCCTGCTGGATCAGTGGAATGGCGCTCTGGCGCGCGAAGTCGCCGCGATTGTCGGGCGAATTGCCGCAGGCGATTCTTACGTCGCTTTGCAAGCCATCCAAAAGCTCATCAGCCGATCCAGTTTTGGCCAGCGGCTGACTCGCCCTTGGCGGATCGTCCTGGTAGGAGCACCCAACGTCGGCAAGAGCAGTTTGATCAATCGCATCGTTGGCTACGAGCGTTCGATCGTCCATGCTGAGCCGGGCACGACTCGCGATGTCGTTACCTCGCAAGCGGCGCTCCATGGCTGGCATGTGGAATTTTCGGACACGGCCGGACAGCGCAATGCCGATGATTCACTGGAATCGGCGGGAATTGAACGCGGCAAGGCCGCGATGCAACAAGCCGACTTGATCGTCCGCGTATTTGACATCCGTGATTGCCAAGGAAACACGTTGTTTGGCGAACAATTGGCCGATCAAGCGACTTCGCCGACAGACCCACCCTGCATCACCGTTGTCAACAAATGCGATCTGATCGGCGATGCGGAACCTCCGCAAGGTGGCATTGCGACAAGCGCAACAACCGGCGAAGGAATCGCCAAGTTGAATGATGCCATCATAAGTAAGCTGATCCCGCAGCCGCCGCAGTCAGGTGATGCGGTCCCATTCACAACGCGGCAAGTGGCGTTACTCCACCAGGCGATGAACTCGCTGAACGAGAATCAACCTGATGAGGCCATGCTGAGTTTGGCAAGACTCGCTTGTGCGGAGATCCCTGATTTGCCACCTGGCTTTCCGCAGATTTAATCAAGTTGTGGGAGTCATCGATTTGTGAGCAGCGTTGGGCTATTCGGGCACGATTTCATAGCGTTCGATCGTAGACATCAAAGCTTCGCTGCCGTCTTCCATACCGATGCATACAAATCCACTGAGCGCCACAAAGCGTCGGCCATCGTGTTCCTCTTCCGCGACGGGGTTTTTGCTTTGTGGTTTTTTGGAGAGTTTGGCTTCGGTAATCCGTGTGACCGATTCAATACAGTAAACTCCACGCATTGCGTCGGGAACAAGTTGCTCTTGTTCGTAGGAAAGCCCCCCAAAGAAATCATTAGGGATTCCGAAGCACTTGTCAGATGAGGGAAGATCCAGCCATTCTTCCGGTGCCCATGCTTCAAAGTCCATCTCCCCGACGGAAGCAACTTTGCCCTTGGGCACTTGATTCTCTTGTGGCGCAGCGTCACACCCGCTCATCAAGAGAGCCATCAAGGTGACCAAGAACAAAAGATGTCGTGAATGGTTCAAAGTACTGCCGCTCACGTCTCGCCTCCAGTGTTGGCTTGATGTGTAACCTATCCCGTCAACTACTTTGGCGGCCCGAAGGGTGGTGTGCAACAAGTTACCACAACCATGAACAGCGGCAGAAGCAGAATTATGATGTGCAATCCGTACAGTTGTTCTCGCGAAATGACCGCATGCAGCGCGCCGCCGTAGAGCGCGCACATTGGCACAATCAGCAGCCCCCACAATATCCAAACGTGGAACGAATCCCCCAGAAACGCCATCGAGAGCAACAACATCAAACCGCAACCAACAAGGCAGCCGAAATACACGCCCAGGGCAACGCGCCAGCGCGAAAGATGCAGCAGCAGAAAGATCATGCCCAGCAAGATTGGCGAGAAGATCGAGATACGATCGATCTGCAGCAGCGCCAGGCAAAGGGCCGCTTCCGTAAGAACCAGCAATAACTCGGCCAGCGAAAACTGGCGAGACTCGGCGGTGACAGGCTTCCAATCGGTACGCGGTCGATGCATTGACTTTCAAACCGCAAGTCCCAATGCCGCGTTAACGCTTGTCCGCCCAAACTTCAGCGATTGAGACTGTTACCGCAGCTGCTTGAGCCATCTCTTCCAGGCACGTCCATTCCAATGGCGAATGCGGGTTGTGTTCGCCTGTGGCCAGGTTTGGCGTTGGCAAGCCCAACTCCGTCAATCGTGAACCATCGGTCCCGCCCCGAATAATCTCTTTGCGCGAGGTGCGGCCCAGTCGCTGGAAAGCTTCCACGGCATAGTCAACGGCGCGCGGCTCTTTGGCCAGGCCATCGGCCATGTTGCGGTACTGCTCGCGAATCTCGATTTCCACTTCCGATCGCGGGAAAGCTGCCATCGTCTTCTTGGCGAGCCCTCGAAGGAACTCCGCGTGTTCGGCAAGTTTCGGTGTGTCGAAGTCTCGCAAGAGTACTTTGATCTGGACCTCGGCAACTCCTCCGTCAATGACGTACGGGTGGACGAATCCTTCGCGGTGTTCAGTCGTTTCCGGACTACGGCCATCTTTGGGCAACTGTTCCAAGAAATGTCCGGCGATCTTGATGGCATTGACCATCTTATCTTTGGCGATGGACGGATGAATGTTGATGCCGCGGCAGTGAACAATCGCCAGGTCCGCCGAGAACGTTTCTTCATCAATGACATCGCTTCCGCCGCCGTCCAGCGTGTAGCAGGCAGTCGCATTGACGTTGTTCAGGTCAATATGATCCACGCCACGGCCAATTTCTTCATCACAAGTGAAGAGCAAGCGAACGGGGCCATGTTTGTGGTCCGTGTCTTCCAGCATGCATTGAGCCGCTTCCATGATTGCCGCGAGCCCGGCTTTGTCGTCCGCGCCGAGTAGTGTTGTGCCATCTGTGGTGATGATGGTCTGACCGTGCAGATCATTAAGTTCCGGATTTTCCGCCAGCGTGATCACCTTGGCCGAATCGCCTGGCAGTTTGATATCGCCGCCGGCGTAGTTGCGAATGATCTGCGGTTTGATATCCGCGCCGGAGGTTTCCGGAGAGGTATCAAAGTGCGCGCAGAATGCGATTGTGGGGACCTCGCCATCCACGGAGCCGGGAACAGTGCCCATCACAATGCCATGCTCATCTTGCGCGGCATCTGCAATGCCGATTGCCTTCATCTCTTCGACGACTTGCTTGCCCAATTCCAGTTGTCCTTGCGAACTGGGGTAATGATCGGTGTCTTCCACGGCCATCGTGTCGACAGCGACGTACCGAAGAAAGCGTTCCAAGAGCCGTTCTTTGTTGATTTGAACCATGGCAGCCGACACAAAAAGGATCCAAGCATTGGGCGTTTGGGTTCTGCCATCAACGCTTTGTGACGTGGGCAGCCCTTGCTCCCGGTTGTCGCGAGATCGATACTGAAAGTCAAGCGACGCCGCGCAATTCACGCGAGTTTCCGGCTTGCCTTGGCGGCGGCTGGTT
>CALJLD010000285.1 GCA_937982665.1 uncultured Planctomycetales bacterium | reverse complement strand
TGGGTCATGGCGAAAGGGGAGTTTACGACATTAAGCTATGCCATTAGCCAACTTGAAACTTGATACGTGATGAACGCGCCAACATACGCCAGCAAGGTCATATAGCCAAAGGCCAAGGCCGGCCATCGCCAGCTGTTGGTTTCTTTCTTCATGATGACGAGCGTAGACGCGCATTGCGCGCACAGCGCGAAGAATACCATCAAGGAAAGCGCAACTGGCAAATTATACACAGGCCGTCCGTCCGGCCACTTGGAGTTTTTCATCGCACTGCGCAGCCGCTCGGATTCTTCGTCCACGTCACCACCAAGGCTGTAGATCGTCCCCAGCGTGGCGATGACGACTTCGCGGGCAGGGAATGACGCGATCGCGCCCATGCCGATTTTCCAATCCCAACCCAAGGGTTTGACCGCAGGCTCTATGGCTCGACCAGCGCGACCCAGGAAGCTTTCGGCAATCAGCTGACCGGAGAGTTCGTTGCGTTGCGCTTCGACTTCTTCGATCTCCACGTCCGCGGCAGGCTGGTCAGAGTCCGCAAGCGATTCCAAGCGTGCATCGAGTTCGTGAACCTGACTGTGATCTCCGGGGAAGTAAGCGGCCGCCCATACGACGATTGTTGTCGCAAATATCAGTGTGCCTGCGCGGAGTACAAATGTCTTGCCGCAATCGAAAGAGCGTTGCAAGACAAGCTTGACCGAGGGGATTTTGTAGTCGGGAAGTTCCAGCACAAACGTTGACGGCGCGCCGCGGAACAACGTCTTGCGGAACAGCCAGGCTACGGGAATGGCAACCACAGCGCCCAAGGCGGACATCGCGAACAGCACAATGCCTTGCAAAGATAGACCGATGAATTGGCTGGCCGGTATGAATACGGCAATTAGCAACAGATAGACCGGTAACCGCGCGGAGCAACTCATCAACGGCGCGATCAGGATTGTGACCATGCGATCTTTGCGGTCCTCGATTACGCGCGTGGCCATGATGCCTGGCACCGCACATGCAAACGAAGACATCAACGGCAGGAAGGACTTGCCGTTGAGGCCAAACACGGCCAACAGGCGGTCAGCCATATACGCGGCCCTCGCCATATACCCGGAATCTTCCAGGATGGCGATGAATGCAAACAGCAACATGATCTGCGGCAAGAAGATCAATACACTTCCGACGCCGGCAACCACGCCATCGACCATCAGGCTTCTCAGCGGTCCAGGAGACATGAGGCCAATGACCTGGTCAGATACCCAACCTTGGCCGCTCTCGCACAGGGCCATCAGCGGCTCCGCCCAAGTAAACAAGGCTTGAAAGACGAGGAACATCAGCCCTGCGAAGATCAACAAACCCCAAACGCGATGCGTGAGCAGTGCGTCAAATCGATCTGTCCAGCTTCGTTTGCGGACAGCCGGTGATTCGACAGCGCCGGAGACAATCTCTCTTGCCCAGGCATAGCGAGTTTGCGATTCCAGCGCCAGCAAGGCATGGCCGGCATCCCGCAAACGATTGCGGATTTCTTGCAAACGCTGCGGCAAGTTTGAAATTTTGCCACTCAGCCGGGACTCCGCCGCGCCGCCGACATCGAGGATCAGGCGGCCACAGAGAAACGTTGGGTATGTTTGAGTATCAGTGTTTGACGCGCCTGTTGTGCCAGTTTGCGCGACGGTGCCTTTGCTTTCTTGAGGGGCTCGATCTCTTCCGGTTTCTTCATCGATGTATGCGCCAAGTTCTCGACACTCGTGCAAGAACTCTTTTGGGAAATCTACGCCTGTTGGTCTTGTGTTCGTTGGTGATTCGGCGACTTCGACAATCGCGTCGCGAACCTGCTCAACACCACGACCGCGATTTGCCTCTGTCGCGATTACGGGAATCCCAAGTCTGGTACGGAGTGCTTCCAGGTCGATTTTCAAATCTCGCGCCTGGGCGGTATCCCACATGTTCAGCACCAGGACTACCGGCAGATTGCATTCCAGCAATTGGCTGAGCAGATAGAGATGTCGCTCAAGATTAGCAGCGTTGGCGATGCACACGATGCCATCAACCTGGCCGATTTCGGCCTGGCGGCCCAACAGCACATCAACGGCAAGCAACTCGTCGAGAGAACGTGGGGAAAGGCTATACGTGCCAGGCAGGTCAATGAGGTGGATCGCGTGATCGCGATGTTTGAGGCGGCCGATCTTCTTTTCAACCGTAACGCCTGGGAAATTCCCGGTATGGGCTTTAGCGCCAGCCAGCGCGTTGAAGAGTGTGCTTTTGCCCGTGTTGGGATTCCCAACAAGCACGAACTTGAGAGTGCGCGTTGTTGGTTCAGATTCGGCCACCGGAGAACTTGTCATGCCCGGTCCTAATCAATCCAACTCGGGGGTTCGGGCTTCCTTCCCGCTGAAACAACCAACTGGCCAAGAGAGATGATGCTGGTTGATGAAACAGGCCGTGAAAACAACTCGTCCGAAAGAGAACAACGGACACAGACCCCATAGACGATCCTAGAACTCCACCAATTCCACCTGAATCTTGCGGGCCTGGCTTGAACGCAAAGCCAACCGTGAACCTCGGACATGAATGGCAAGTGGATCACCAAATGGGGCAAACCCAAGCGACTCAACGACTTCGCCCGGCGTCACGCCCATTTCCATCAAGCGGACTGACGTCGCATCGCCTTCGTCCAGGGCGACAATGCGTGCGCGACGCCCACATGCAAGCTGATCAAGAGAAAGTGCGACAGTAGCCATTGGGTTTCCGTGGTCAGCGGGCAAAGCCCGAATGTTCGGGTGAGCTCGTGATGAACTCAGCGTTGCGGGTAAGAAAAGCGGGTTTCGCAACGGCGACCGAATTGTATTGAGAATGGGTATCAATATCAATTCTAGATCGACGGATTTTCACGGATTCTTTCAGCGCTTGGCAGGCGACTTTACCGTCTGCGTAATGCGTGCAAGCTCGACGCCGAGACGATTCACGCAAATGCTTCCAGGTTTAGGCTTTAAGAGCTGGCAGTTTGCCGATCCGCCGCAAGTATGCGATTACTTCGTCCGCAAGTTCTTCCGGCGTCCGCTCGCCTGAGTTGAGAATCAACTCTGCCTTTTCCGGAGCTTCGTACGGATCATCAATGCCGGTGAATCCCTTGATTTCGCCGGCTCTGGCCTTCTTGTAGAGCCCTTTGGGGTCACGTTCTTCGCAGACGGAAAGAGGAGCATCGACGAAGATTTCGATGAAATCCCCGTCCATCATCGATTCGCGAACTCGGTCCCGATCAATGCGGTAGGGACTGATGAAGGCCGTCAGGGCGATGATTCCCGATTCGGCAAATAGCCTGGCCACGGCACCAATCCGGCGGATGTTTTCTTCGCGGTCTTGTGCGGAAAAACCCAGCCCAAACCGTCCGGCAAATTCCTCACCGTGGCGTTCTTTGAGCATCCCTGGCGGAGAATTCAGCCCTTGCCGCACGTTGTCTCCATCCAGCACACAGCTGCGGATCCCCATGGCGTGCAGCTTGTGATCAAGCACATTGGCGACTGTGCTCTTTCCGCAGGCTGATAAGCCAGTGAACCAAACCACGGCTCCCGCGTGGCCGTTGAGAGCCTCACGTTCTGTGCGAGTGACCGTGTGTTCGTGCCATGTGAGATGGACTTCGTCTGACATTGATCTACCTGTAAGCGAAAGGGGCTAGAAACCATTAGCGGATGATAGCGGTGGCTGCAGTTACCCAAAAGGGCCAAAACACGAGGGTTTCCGCGTGTTTGAAGCAAAACAGCGAGAACGACTGTGGTGCCAACCAGGCTGGAAAAAAAGATGCCCGACCGCAAAGGGCCGGGCATCGTGATCAACAAATGTCAAACTGCTTGGGATTTACTCACCAAGCTTCTCCGCACACTTGATGCAGTATGGGGCGTACGGGATGGCGTTGAGGCGGGTCTTGGGAACCACGCCCTCACATTCATCACATTTCCCGTAGGTTCCTTCCTCGATCTTCTCCAAGGCGTGCTCGATCAAATCAAGCGTGTCTTCTTCGCTATCGATCAAGCTAAGCGTGAATTCCTGCTCGTAATTGTCGCTGCCGATATCTGCCATATGGATGGGCATTCCGGAAGCACCCTCCATCGAGTTTTTGCCGGAAAGCGCTGCATTCGCCATTTGGCTGATATCGCCGCGGAGACGAGCACGCAGCAACAGCAGTTTCTCTTTGTAGGCCTTCATGTCGGTTTTCTTCATTGAGAAAACTCCAATCTCTTGATGTCTCGCGGGCTATCTCCACCGTTCCGCCACAGCCTCGTTAGTCTATGTACCGGCATTAGGAAAGTCAAAGCGCCGATGGGCAACGATTGCGCCATCATGAGGCAGGGGCGGTTGTTTGGTTCCCGGGTTTTCCCTATATTGCTTGATTCTCGGAATCTCTCACACACCTTTGGGTGCGGACCAATGTCGTTTTCGTGCGAAATCTGTGGAAAAAGCCCTCAAAAAGGGAACTCGGTCACTACGCGTGGTAAAGCCAAGTACCTGGGCGGCGTCGGAACCAAGGTCACTGGTATCAGCCGTCGGACCTTCAAGCCGAATCTCCAGCGGGTCCGCATCACGACATCCAACGGGACCAATAAGCGAGTGCGAGTTTGCACGCAATGCCTGCGAAGCGGCGCCGTGACCCGGGCTGTCAGGAATCGTCCTTTCCGTCTGCCGACGGACTCCGAAAGCAAAGGCAAAGCCGCCGCCAAGAAATAGCAAGTGACTGCTATTGGTTTTGCCTTACATTCTGCTCATCACAAACGCGCGTCGTTAGTCGCGCGTTTTTTCTTGCGCCCGGCCGCAAGCGGCGTGATCTCAGGCTGCCGTTTCTGACTCCCCGCCGTTCTTCTTGTCGCTGAAGATGCTTTCTAGCGCTTCTGCGCAGGTTGGTTGCCGGAATTCGTATCCAGCGTTCAGCAGCCTTTGCGGCAAGACTTTCTGGCTGGCGAGGATGATCGCGGCCGACTCGCCGTACATCAACTTCAGCATGAAGGGTGGCACGGGAAACAAGCAGGGCCGATGCAGCGCTGCGGCGAGTGCTTTGGAGAATTCCTTATTAGTGACTGGGGTTGGTGACACAGCGTTGTAAACCCCAGACATGTCGGCATCGTCGATTGCTTTTAGGAACGCACCGGCCACATCCGCGACGTGGACCCAACTCATCCACATTCGGCCGCGCCCAATTGGCCCTCCCACCCCCAGCTTGAATGGTGTTTTCATTGTGGCCAGCGCGCCGTCAAACTCATCGAGGACAACGCCAATCCTTAGAATGGCCACCCGGACGCCGTGTTTAGTCGCGGCTTCGGCCGCTTTTTCCCAATCAACGCAGATCTTCGCTAGAAAATCCTCGGCCGCAGCCGCGTCTTCAGTGATTTCTTGTTCGCCGGTGTTGCCGTAGTAGCCAATCGCCGAAGCATTGGCCAAGACTCTGGGCCGATTTGAAGCGGCTTCAATCGCGGTGACCACATGGTTGGTGGTGTCAATGCGGCTATCATACAGCCGCTGTTTTTGCGCTTCGGACCATCGTTTGCCAAAGACAGGCTCGCCCGCGAGATTGATCACGGCGTTGCAACCATCAATAGCAGCCTGCCATTTGCCGGCCTCGTTGGGGTTTCCCTGGACGAGTTCAATCTGTTCGTGGTGCGGGAAATGCTTGAATTTGTCAGCAGCTCGCTCTTTGCTCCGGGTGAGCACCACGGCCGTGTCGCCACGTTCAATGAGATTCCAGATGATCTCACGACCCACCAACCCTGTGCCGCCTGTCAGAAAGACTTTCATTGCATGCCTCGAACTGCCTGGGCTATGTAAACAGCACCGTGTGACAGCGATTGACTTCGAGAGAAACCGTGATCAGGATTCAACATCGGGATCCAAGTGCGAGACCTTGCTCCCGAGCCAAAGCAGTTTAACGCTGATCGATCGGCGTCCACGTTCGGTCCAATTCACCGGTATAACGCGCCCTCGGCCGGATGAGACGGTTGTTGTCATGCTGCTCAATGACGTGTGCAGCCCAACCCACAACGCGGCTGACGACGAACAACGGCGTGTAAAGGTCAATGGGAAGTCCCATGTAGTGATACAGGCGAGCTGATGGCCAATCGAGATTCGGCGGCAATCCTTTCTCCGACGTGACAACCCCTTCGATGGTTTCGGCAATCCGCTCCATGTCTTCAGAGGCTGGATTGCCAGCGGCCAGTTGAGCGCACAACGTTTTGAGGTAAACCGCTCGCGGATCACCGGTCTTGTAAACGCGGTGGCCAAAACCCATGATCCGGCGTTTATTGTCCAGGGCTTCGCGTACCCATGCGGCTGCGCGATCACCTGAGCCAACCTCCTCCAACACTTCCATGACGCGCTCATTTGCGCCTCCATGCAACGGCCCTTTCAAGGCGCCAATTGCCGCACAGATTGCCGAGTGCAGGTCGGCCAAAGTGGATGCAACCACGCGGGACGTGAAAGTCGACGCGTTGTACTCATGTTCCGCATAAAGAATCAGCGAGACATCCATAGCCTTGGTGTAGTCATCGCTCGGCTTCTCTCCAAACAGTTGCCAGAGCACATTTGCCGCCAGCGATAGCTCCGCGTCCGGCTCGACAGGCTTTTTCCCCTGACGCAGACGCTCGCGGGCAGCCATGACAACCGGCAACTGGGCCAGCAAGCGAATACTCTTGCGAAGATTAGCCGCATGGCTGTTGTCACCGGTTTCCGGATCCCAGTGTGCCAGCAGACTTGCCCCTGTCCGCATGACATCCATCATTGAGCCGCCATCAGGCAGTTTTCCCAACAGATCAACAATCTCCGCGTTGATGAACATCGCGTTGTTGAGTTGCTCTCGAAAACTCCCCAATTGGTCGGCATTTGGCAATTCGCCTTCTAAGACCAGGTAGGCGACCTCTTCAAAGCAGCAGTGGTCCGCAAGCGATTCCACGGAGTATCCGCGATACTGCAACCCTCCGGCGATCGTGCTGATTGCCGTTTCACCGGCGATGACTCCTTCAAGCCCAGGGCTGTAAATCTCTTCTGACATGGGAATCTCTGCGTATTTTGTGTTCTGCCGATTGGTGCGCAACAATCGCGATATGCCTGTGGGTGTTCTAACGCCCTGGGGCTCGAATGTAAATTCCCGGTAAGATTAAGTTCAGTCGCTCGTTTGCGACGCTTGAAAGTGGGCGCGATCGCGCTCTTCAAAACCGGAATAGTCAAGCAAGTCATAAAGCTCTTGTCGCGATTGCATGGCGTCCAAAAGCGACTCCTGCGAGCCGGTTGCCTTTATGACCTCAAGCCCATGTTGTGCTTGCTTCATCGCCAGGCGAAGCAGAGTGACCGGGTACAGAACAGCGGCATATTTCATCTCCGACAAGTCGTGGAAATGCAGCAACGGTGACTTACCAAACTCGGTCATATTGGCGACCAGGGGGGCATCTACCGATTCCGAGAAGCTGGCAAATTCATCGAGACTCTGGAGCGCCTCGGGGAAGATCCAATCCGCACCCGCTTCTACGTAGGCGCGTGCCCGCGAAACAGCGTCGTCCATGTCGTGGACACCTCGGGCATCGGTTCGTGCCAGAATGACCAGGTCGCGATCCTGCCGAACACTCGCGGCGGCGCGGATCTTCGCACACATTTCCTCGCAGCTAACCAACGTTTTGCCGGAAAGGTGCCCACAGCGCTTCGGCATGATTTGGTCTTCGAGTTGGATCGCGCCTGCGCCTGCGTTTTCCAACTCGCGGACCGTTCTCTCCAGGTTGAGCGCCTCGCCAAAACCGGTGTCCGCGTCAACGATCAGCGGAATGTCCACCGCGGCAGTGATACAGCGAGTGTGTGAGACCAACTCCGTTAGCGTGAACAGTCCAATATCCGGCAGCGCAAACACGCCAGCGGAAAACGCCGCGCCAGACAAATAGGTAGCCGAAAAGCCGCTTCGCTCAATTAAACGCGCGGCCAAAGCATTGAATGCTCCGGGCACTTGCAGGGTGCCAGCAGAAGCGGCTTCGCGGAGTTTTTTTCCTGGGGATTTTGGCACGTTTGACTCCGAAATCTTCGACGAACAATCACCAGACCTTGCACTGATTTCGAGCGCAGTCCTCTGGCCGAATATAGGAGTGAAAGGTACGGCTCGCAAGCAAGGGGAGAATGCCGTTGACGCGCGAACAGTTGCCGAAACGCTTGCGGCCCAGTTCGGAATCGCCAAAAGGTTTTTGGCGATTCCGAACAATCGTCCTGTTGTCGCGCTGCCAACACGACGATAGAAATTCATCGGACGTCCTCTTTTCTCCGCAGCGCTGTTCGGCTCTTCGGTCCGAACCTCAAAAACAAGGCAGTCGGGCGAGTACTCGCCTGACGGCTTCATAAGGGTTTATGTCTCCACAGCCTGGCCAACCTCGCAGTTCCGTGGTCAAACGCCATGCAATGAATGCTGGCGGAGCTGCGCCGCTAAAGCCGCGGCAATTGTTGGGGAAGTACAAGATTGAGCGACGCCTGGCCGAAGGCGGTTTTGCCCATGTCTACAAAGCCATGGACACGGTGGAAGGCATCCGTGTGGCGCTCAAGATTCCACACCCGCGGTACGTAGATAAGGAATCGTTGGATTTCTTCAGACGTGAAGCCCGGATGGCGGCGCAATTGGACCATCCGCATATCTTGCCGTTGAAGGATGCGTCATTCATTAACGGACGGCTGGTGATCGCATTTCCGCTGGGAAGCCAATCGCTGGACGAGCGCTTGAGCAAGCGAATCTCGATTCCGTTGGTCTTTGACTTGACCGAGCAGATCCTGGAAGCGGTCGCGTTTGCCCATGAGCGGAAGATTATCCATTGCGACCTCAAACCGGAAAACATGATCTTGTTTCCGGATAATTGCCTGAGATTGACGGACTTCGGCATAGCTAAGGTTGCCCAGCACACGGTTCGAGCTTCTGGTTCCGGAACATTGGGTTACATGGCGCCAGAACAGGCAATGGGCAAGCCATCGTTCCGTTCAGATGTGTTCTCGCTGGGGCTGATCATCTATCGGATGTTGACCGGCGAATTGCCGGAATGGCCCTTCCATTGGCCGCTACCGGGTGCGGACCGCTTGCGACGGCGAGCTCATCCGGACCTCATCGCATTTCTAAAGAAAGCGTTGGACGTTGATCCTCGCAAGCGCTTTCGTGACGCGGGCCGCATGCTGACGGCCTTTCAACGAATCAAGCCGAAAGCACTCCGCCACGCTCAAGGTAAGAACGCACAAGCATCGGGTCGCGCGAAGAAGTCTTCGAGCCGTAAGAGCGACTGGCAGTCGATCCGCCGCCGGCAGTTTCAGCGAGGATTTGGCAAGGTTCTGGAAACTCGCCACGAATGCTCATCATGCGCAGGCCCCATCAGCGAGACAATGATTGCTTGTCCTTGGTGCGGTAAGTCTCGTCATAAGCACGAAGGCGATACACGGTTTACGCACCAATGCACACGATGCCACCGAGGCATGAAAGCGGATTGGAGCTACTGTGCCTGGTGCTTTGGGCCAGGTTACGAACCTTCAACCCAGCGGGAGATCAGCGACTCTCGATATTGCGCCCGCTGCGATAACTCCGCTTGCGAGCGCCATGAGTTGATGCCATGGATGCGGTACTGCCCCTGGTGCCGTCGCAAGGTCCGTCGCAAGTGGCAAATCCCAAGCAGCAAAAACAAATGCGGCAGCTGCGGCTGGGGAATCGTAAGCGAGTATTGGAGCCATTGCCCTTGGTGCGCCAAAGCGGTCTGACGTTTGCGCAAAGACCCTGCGAATTGGCGTTCTCGTTCCCGGCCGTAATCCATCGGGGCTCGCAACTGTCGCGCCAGCCATCTATGAGCTGGGTTTGTCAAAAAACGGTTGTTTTGGAATGCGTGTTTGGTGAACGTGCGATTCGTGTGAATGTGGGACTTGTGACCGAGTTCCCTCCGGTACCTGCAGCCATTTATTCGCGATTGGCCGCTAATGCGGCGCTGTAGATACGATATTGTGGCCGTCGCCAGTTTAAGACATGCGGGATGCCAATGGCCGGATCCGACAACGAATACGATGACGATCTCGCCCTGACCAACTACGTTTGGAACAATTACTATCAATTGATGACCGGCGTGGAGAAATGACAAACAAGTCATTGATCGCCGAACAAAAAGCCGCGGCAGCTAGCGGCAAACTGGCAGAAATGCTGCTACGCCGCTGGGGTCCGGACAGCGACCCAAGAATCCGCGAAGCGTTGCGTGATGGGCCGGATGCATTTCGCAAGCGCGTGCGAGAGCGCGTCTTGGCGGAATATGGCGATCAGGTTTTCGTCAATCGCTGTTCGGTATGTGAGCGAATTGTGGCCACGCCCCAGGCTCGGCAATGCCTTTGGTGCGGACATGACTGGCATCGCGAGGAGTAAACGAAAGGTCTGCTTACGATGGCCCAGGCGCCGTTGAGATTGCCAAAACACCGGCTGTAACCGGCAGTTATTTCCTTTCGCAAGCTCCTAATCTGCCCGGGTTGCCGTTCGCGCACATTTTCCCGGCGAGCCAACCATTTCTCTGTGGCGCTCTCGCAATAAACCAACGGGCGCGGTGTTGGCCCTAGTCTCGGCCGTGGCTGATGGCCGAGGCAGCGCTATCGGTATGCGCGATTCCGCTGCCAGATTGTGCTTTGTCCGTGCGCAGAGACGGCGTTACGCCAGCTGAGCATTGATCTCTTGGCTTGCGTCTTGTCTACCGATGAAATCGATGATTTTGGGAATTTGTTGGCATGCCAGAAGTTGGGATTTCGCACTGGAGGGCGCAACCAGGTCTTGCAAAAGAACCGACCCTCCAAGCATGCCAATTCATGGGCGACGCAACAAGAATACTCTCGCAGATCGAGCAGGGTGACGCGGCCGCCGCGGAACGACTATTGCCTTTGGTTTATGAAGAACTCCGACGACTGGCCGCAACGCGACTAAGGCGCGAGAAATCCGGGCAAACCTTGGATGCAACTGCGCTTGTCCACGAGGCTTACCTTCGCCTTGTCGACGTGAATAAAGCACAGTCATTCTATGGCCGCGGCCACTTCTTTGCGGCGGCGGCCGAAGCGATGCGGCGAATCCTTGTCGAGCAGGCTCGGCACAAAGCCACTCTCAAAAAAGGGGGCAGCCACCGACAGGTCGATGCAGACCCTGATCTGTTCTGCGATTCCGAAAAACCCGACTCGATTTTCGAAATCGACGAAGCCCTCGCCAAGCTCAGTGCGCAAAACGCTGCAGTGGCCAAGCTCGTTGAGTTGAAGTTCTTCGGTGGACTGACGCTTGAGGAATGCGCTGCGGCGCTCGAAATCTCGGTCCGAACTGCACACCGCAATTGGGCTTACGCCAAGGCCTGGCTCAAGCGAGAGATCGGTAAGGAGTCAGCGGATTGAAGCCGCTTCGACTTTTTCTGGCCTACGGAAAAATTGTTGGCATGTTTTTCGAGAGGATCTCGCACTACGGGGTAGGAAACCGCGAGCGAGGAGCGATTTATGAATGAACTGGACATATTCTCCGCCGCATTGGAAATCCCAGATCCTGATGCACGCGCCGCATTTCTGTCCGCGGTATGTAAGCAGGATTCCCAACTCAAGAGCCGAATCGAAGAACTTCTCGACATCGCCACGAATGACGACGATTTCATGGAGCGTGCTCCCAAAATCTATTCAGAAATCGCAGAGGGAATTACACAAGACTTCTCCCTCCACGACCAACTCGCTGCGACGGAAGATGCCGTTCAGGAACGCCCCGGTGAGACCATTGGGCCCTACAAACTGCTGCAGCAAATTGGCGAAGGCGGGATGGGCGTGGTCTTCATGGCCGAGCAAACGACGCCAGTCAAACGCCGCGTCGCGCTCAAGATCGTCAAGCCAGGCATGGACAGCAAGGCGGTGTTGGCTCGCTTCGAAGCTGAGCGGCAAGCGCTGACCTTGATGGACCATCCAAACATCGCTCGGGCTTTGGATGCCGGGACTACAGAGACCGGACGGCCCTATTTCGTGATGGAGTTGGTCAAAGGGACGCCCATCACAAAGTATTGCGATGAGCACAAGCTCTCGCTGCGTCAGCGGCTTGAGTTGTTCGTTCCGGTTTGTCATGCGGTGCAACATGCTCATCAGAAAGGGATCGTGCACCGGGATCTCAAGCCGTCCAACATCTTGGTGGCCGAGTACGACGAACAAGCCGTGCCCAAGGTGATTGACTTTGGAGTCGCCAAGGCCCTGCATCAGCCGCTGACCGAGAAGACGCTGTTCACGCAGATGGGCCAGGTGATCGGCACGCTGGAATACATGAGTCCGGAGCAAGCCCAGGTCAATGAGTTAGATGTCGATACGCGCAGCGATATCTATTCGCTGGGGGTGTTGCTTTACGAATTACTGACCGGCAGCACGCCACACGACAAAGAGCGGCTTCGCCTGGCTGCGTGGGAAGAGTTGTTGCGGATCATTCGGCACGAAGACCCGCCGATTCCCAGCAAGCGAATCAGTACCAGCGGCACGTTGCCAACAATCGCAGACAGCCGTCGAACAACGCCAGGCAAGATTGGCACGCTAATCCGCGGCGACCTGGACTGGATTGTGATGAAGTCCTTGGACAAGGACCGCAACCGCCGCTACGCCACATGCAGCGGACTAGCGGAAGATATTCATCGGTATCTTTCCGATGAGCCCGTCCTGGCGCGGTCGCCTTCACAGGCATATCGCTTCAGGAAGTTCATTCAGCGCAACCGGGGCTTGTCCATTGGCACGGCTGCGGTAGCAGCATCGCTACTGTTGGGAATTGGCACGACGACGTGGCAGATGCTTCGGGCAATTGAGGGTGAAAGAAGTGCTCAAGAGGCCGCAACCATAGCGAATAGGAATGCGGGAAATTGGCAACGTTCTTCTCAACGAATCAGCGAAATCTTGGAGCGCAATCAAAACTCGCAGCGAGAAACGGCGTTGCTGCTGATGCTCGTTGAGTCGTACGTCGCGCAGCAGAGCGGGAGTCCCAACAAGGAAACGTCCGAATACGACGAACTGCTGAACTCCATTCAAGCCTATTACGACACCCTGATCGCAAACTCACTCGATGAACGCGGGTACCCCACGGCGCACAGCCATGTTTATCGCCGCCAAAGAGCAATTTCATTAGCCCGCTTTGGCGATCACGAAACGGCTTTTGCCGAAGTTATCGCACTTGCCCAGCCTGAAACATTAACGTCCGAAGAATGGCTGTTTGACCTGGCACGGGCCTGTGCACTTTGTGCGCAGGAAGCTAAGGACAAGCCAGAACTGGCTCACGGGTACGCACTCCAGGGAATCAACTTCATCAACAAGCTGGTCGAGATCGATCGGCAGGAGCGGGCTGCGGAAGAGCGCAAGCAAGAACTGGGAATTGTTGCCAACACAATGACCACCGCGGCCGCTGGGTTCTTGGTCGCGGTGCGCAGTGAGCCCGATTTTGAATTCCTTCGATCCCGGCCCGAGTTTGGCGACGTTGCCGATTCCGATTCAGATCAAGAGAAGAACTAACAGTTAAATATTCAAGCCGAGGCGATTCTCAGCAAAGAGGGAAAGAGATGCCGACTACCAGCAACCGGGCAGGTTTCACGCTCGTTGAATTACTGCTCACAATCACGATCATGGCCCTGCTCTTAGCGCTGACGGCTCCGGCTGTGCAGTCCGCGCGCGAAGCAGCCCGGAAAACGGAATGCCAATCGCATCAGC
>CALJLD010000284.1 GCA_937982665.1 uncultured Planctomycetales bacterium | reverse complement strand
GGCAGCGACTTAGCTGGCGCACAACAAGGACATCTGCGCGGCATGCCTGTTCACTTTGATGAAGAGGCGCTGAGCGCTGACCATACGCTTGTGGTCAATCGCGTGAAGCCGCATACGCACTTCACCGGGGATGTTCAAAGCGGCCTGGTCAAGATGCTTGTCATTGGACTGGGCAAGCATGAAGGGGCGAAGGTCGCGCATCGTGCGGCCATCGATTATGGTTGGCAGCCGATTGCGCAGGCTGGAGCAAGATTGGCTTTGGAACGCGGGAACTGCCGGGCCGGTTTGGCCATTTTGGAAAATGGCTTTGACGAGACAGCCCGCATCGTGGGACTTGCGGCCGATGAGTTTCTGACCGGAGAGCCCGAACTGCTGCACCAGGCGGAGTCACTAATGGGCGGCTTGCCGTTTGCGGGAGCTGATGTGTTGATTGTCGACGAGATGGGCAAGAACATCTCCGGCGCTGGCATGGATACCGTTGTTGTTGGCCGCAAGCCGGGACAAGACCTGCCCGGCGTCAAGCGCATTTGGGTGCGGCGATTGACGGAGGAAACTCACGGTAACGCCACAGGTTTGGGCAGTGCCGATTACTGCAGCCCTGGCCTGTTGCAGCAGATTGATCACTCGGTAACGCGAATCAACTGCACGACTGGCGGGAACCCGCGCGCCGGCATGATTCCGCTTTCGTACGATACGGAGCAAGCCACGGCCGACGCGCTGTTCTCAACGCTGGGCTTGTGCCCGCCTGAAGAATCGCGATGCATGTGGATTCGCAGCACGCGGCATTTAGAGATCGTCGGCTGTTCAGAATCTCTCTTTGAACAAGCGCAAGCTCGCGAGGACTTGCAGATCGTCAGCGAACTGCAAGAGATGCCGTTTGATGCGGATGGTGGGCTGGCGGATTTGATACCAAGTTCGCAATGACCGTCTAATGATCACTGTGTGCAAACCATCACCTTGCTGATTGCGCCTTTTGCAATTCGCCTTGGCGATTGAAGCGCTCAATGTACTCGTCATGAATCGTGATGGTGCGGCGCGAACGATTCCAGCCGGCGCCGCCTTCGCCACTTGCAAAGCTTACGGTGACTTGCGAATGCCAATCGAAGGAACGGACCAACCGGCCGATTTCATTGACCAAACTCTCGCGTTGGCTGCTTGTCTGCGTAAGTGCGGCGGCAAAAATGGATTCGTCTTCAACAACGACGCGGGCTTCGTTCGACAGTTGTTTATCCGGCATCATCAATGGCCGCAAGATTCGCCGCCATGAGCGATGGATTTCCGCACCATAATCAATCGCACTGCTCCTCTGCGAATCGTCCATATTCACAATTGCCGCCAACCGTCCATACTTCTGCGGATCATGGGCGATGGCGATCGCCGCGATTTGATAGGCTCGCCGAGCGTCCGAGTTGTGTTCTCCTTTGACTGTCCACTCCGCCCTGGGGACTTCGCCCGCTTCAATCATGAGCGACGTCACCCGCGATTCCAGGATTGACAAAGCGCGGTCCGGCATGTGGGTGACGGCGTAGTGCGTTGCAAATGCGTCCGCGAGCGTTTCTTCGTTGCCAAGGATGGGCAAATCGAATTCGCGGACAAGCCCATGCCCCAGTTCGTGCAGGACGACATGCAGCAAGACGTTCTCTGCGAAGTCGGAGACCGCAGAATTGGAAACCGCGGAGTTCTGGTTGCTGGTGTTGCCCACCGTTATGGTTGTTACGTCGCCATCAGCATGTTTGCAATTGCAATGCTTGAACTCTTCGATCTTGGCGAACAAGAGTTCTTCGTCCACGTTGAAGGCTTTCGCAGCGGCAATCGCCAACTCGTGGCCCGTTGCGTACATGTCTGTCGTGCTTGTCAGGAACTCTTGCACGTCAGATTCGGCTTTGCCCAGGCCGCGATGCAGGGCATTCGATACGATGTCCCGCATCTGGCCCGGTTTGCTCAAGTCGACAGTGCACACCACACCAACCGCTACGGATGGTGGCTGTTGCTGAGATTGCTCTGAGATTCCCAATGATGAAAGCAACACAAGACCGACAGTGAAAGTCGCAATGAACATGAAGCAACGTCTCGCAGCTATGGATGTTGGTCGGTGAGTTGGCCGCGTGCCGGTCTATGCAGTCTCGGCAAGAGAGGTGGTTTACCCCGGGCGATTTCCCGCCATGTGTCTTGTCGCAAACCCAACTAAGCCTCGTTCGTGATTCTTGATTGTAGTTTCCCACCTGCCCAAGACAAACGAAGCGAACCGCGACGCACATGACTTCTCGACAATTTCGCGGCACGAAATTCCAGGCGGTGAATTTCTTGGTCGATTTGCACTTCGTTTGCTACGCTGGAATTATGGCGGTTGAATAACGAGTACGGTTGACCGGTGGGGGCTTCGCCGGAGTTGTTGCGTAATGGTTGGTTCGGGAGAGCTTTCACAATTGTGGACTCGCTTTCAACGGAGTTCTGCGGATGCCCGTCAAGTTCGTTTGCGATGAATGTCGGCGAATGCTCAGCATCAGCCGCAAGAAGATCGGCAAAGAGATTGATTGCCCTTGTTGCGGTCATGAGTTGCATGTCCCCACGGAAGCGGCCGCGCAAGAGCGAATTGCCGAGTTAGAAGAGCGACGCGAACTTCGCCGGCTGAAGCGCCAACTCAAGTTCCCGGACCTGGCGGTTTATGACGAGCAACCGGGTGCGTCAGCGGCGAATGCCAGTTCGCTCTCGGATCCACGGCTCCATCGTCAAAGTCGCAAGACTCGCGCGGCACAAAAAGCCGCGGCAACGGCAAACTCCGCGGATGACGGTTCGAGCACAGCGCTTGCTCCGGATGTTGATGAGATTGAAGAGGATTGGACTGCGGAGCCTGATCTTGATTCGCGGGTTGTGATTGATGATTCCAACGAAGGCGAGGAGCTTCATCTTCCACCGGTGAGTTCGCCCAGGCGACGTTCCGTGACTTCGCCCCCAGAGGAAGAAGCGGAAGCAGCGGAAGAAGAAGTTGTTCGTGCCGAGCCAGCGTTGCATACGGCGCATGTCCGCAACGAACGCTTGGAAGGATATCGGCGGGCGCGTGAACGCAGAAATCACTTGCTCAAGGCCGCCGGCGTGATGGCCTTGGGCGCAGCGCTCTTCATGGCGGGCTGGTTTGCCGGCAACAGCAGCAGTGGAACAGCAAGCTGGCTCGATTCCGAAATCACCGTTTCTGGCGGAGTCATGTTCACACGTGCCACGGGTGATACCGCGCCGGATCACGGGGCGTTGGTCTTTTTTCTGCCGGTTGATCAGTATCCGCCGCGACGCGTTGATGTTGCGGGATTGATTGCCAGCAAAGAAGAGTTGAGCCCCCACCATGCTGGCGTGCTGGCAATCGAGGAGTTTGGCGGGGCGTTCGCGCAGGCAGACGCGACGGGTGAATTTCGCACGAAACTGCCTGCCGAGGGAAGCTACCTGGTGTTGATCGTTTCGGCGAACACCACGCAATCCGATTCCGAACGAATTTCCGTCGACGACGACGCGCAACTCTCCAAGTATTTCTCATCCGGTTCCGGGCTGGTGGGCGAGCAACGCTATCGTTTGATGTCGCAAGACTTGAGCGACAATGGCCAGCGTGTTAGTCATCTCTTTCAGGTTGGCGGATAAGCGCTGCTGACAGAGCTATCGGGATCATTCGGGGGCAGCTCGCCGCCTGGCGGTTTCTGCATGCTTGCACAAACCGACCTTCACGCACGACTGTGATTCTGGTACTTACGGCCACCTTTCTCACGAGGAATTCGCGCTGATGCGCCGCTCGCGCCGCGCACTTAAGGCGATCCGTGAGCATTGGCAAGACTCTCTTGAAACGGATTACCGAGGTCCGGCGAGCGCCGCGACTTCGGGCCTGATACTGCACTCTCGCTTTGCGGAGCGACCCATGAACCGCGTGACTTGGATTCGAATTGGCATCGTCACCGCCGTCGTCGGCGTGGGAACCTTCGCGATTTGGAAGGCGATTGATCCTGGTGAAGCCGCCGGCAAGAAGACCGCAAAGAAAACAACACCGGCAGCGTCCAGCGACGGGCAGCCGGACAAGCAGGAAGACACGTCCAATGGCGTCGATCCATTCGCGGCGCCGTCAAGCTTTGACAGCCGCACCATTCCGGCCACATATGTCTCGCCGAGCGACCAGACTGGCGGGGCCGGTGACCGTTACAACAACACGCAAAACGGCACCGGAACGGAAGTTGACCCATTCGCAAATCGCAACTTGTTGCCAACTGGCAATCAGGGCGGATCGGCATATGCCGGCGACACGGCCACTTCGCTCGCCGGTCAGCAAACAGCTGGTCAACAAACTGGTGAGCGGTACGGCTCCCCGGGGACTGGCGACGATTATCGCTATCAAGACGCGGGCCAAGGATCAACCAACACGTATGGCTCCGGCGCAGCAGCCGATGCTTACGGAGACTATGCGAACGGAACCGCCGCAGGCGGAAATCCGCTGCGAAATTCTGCTGGAATTGCCGATGCCGGCGATGCCGCTTCGGCAACCCAAGGACAATTCGCAAGTACGTCTCGTAGCTCAGACCTTTACGGCGATGATGGAAGCGGCGCAGCTGTGGCTGGTGGTTCAGCTGTGGCTGGCGATGGGGACTCGGCGCACGATCCGTTTGCGACATCTCGACGAGAGCCAGCTCAGTTTGGTGGAGTTGATTCTTCGCAATCCATGGCTTCCAGCCAGGCTGGAGATTCCACAGCGAACGCAGCCGATAGCTACTTTGACCGATACCCGGCAGGCAACGACTCGGCAGGTAGCGACACGGCTGGGAACGGCTATCGTGACACGCCGCTGCCAGGTAGCACATCTTCTGGTATGGCGAATGATCCGCCGTACGGCGAGACGACGCCGCGCGGCTTAGACCAAAACGCCATCGGCCAAAACGACACTTCCGGTTACGGAACGGCCGCGGATCAAAACTACGGAACCGACGCGGCTCAAAACAACTCCGGCTATGACCCGCGACAGCAACAACCAGGGCCAGACTACTACGGTGGCTCAGCAGCTGGAGCCGGTGCGAACGTCAACAATGCCAGCTCGCGCAATAATACGGCGCAAGGCGATTTCGATCCCTTTGCCGAAGGCGTTCGTCCTGGTGGTTACGGAGCAAATGGCTATTCCGGGACGGGCAATCCGGCCGGCGCTGGCTATGCCAACACCGGTGTGGGCGAGCCGGGCGACGAACTGTTGGAAGGTCCGCAAAGTCCTCAGGTCATCATTCAAAAATCGGCGCCCTCGGAGATTCAAGTCGGCAAGCCGGCAATCTTTGAGATCGTTGTGCGAAACGAAGGCGACAGCGTCGCGCATGATGTGCAAGTGCATGATCAGGTGCCCCGCGGAACACAGTTACTGCGGACATCGCCCATTGCGAAAGAACCGCAACGCGGCACGCTCGTTTGGAACTTGGGCCACATCCCGCCGCGCGAGGAACGTATCGTCAAGATGGAGTTGATGCCAGTTGCCGAGGGCGAAATTGGCTCGGTTGCAACTGTGCATGTTGCGGCGTCCGCTTCGGTGCGGACCATTGCGACACGCCCAGACTTGCGGCTGGAAGTCAGCGCGCCGCAAACGGTCATGATCGGCGAGAATGTCACGCTCAAGATTAAGGTTCGAAATCCCGGCACGGGAATGGCCGAAGGGATTGTGATCACGGAGCGCGTTCCGCCGGAGTTGCGTCACGACGCTGGCGATCTGCTGGAATACGAAGTTGGGCAATTGGAACCCGGCGGCACCCGTGAACTGGAACTGACGCTCACCGCCGCCAAGGCGGGACGTTTCATCAACGCGCTTCAAGCGACTGGCGACGCGGGATTGAATGCAATGCAGGAATCACAGATCGAAGTCATCGCACCCGCGCTGCAGATTGATATGCAAGGGCCGACAAAGCGCTACCTGGAACGTCCGGCGACGTACACAATCGGAATCGCCAACCCGGGCACAGCAGCGGCCAAAGACGTGGAACTGGTCGCGTACGTGCCGCAGGGCATGGAGTTCATGGAAGCTGACAACTACGGCGAGTATGACCAACAGAGCCGCGTGGTTCGGTGGTCTTTGGAGGAACTGCCAGCCGCGCAGCAAGGCGCCGTAAGCGTCAAGTTGTTGCCGACCGAAGCCGGTGAGCATCGCCTATTGGCCGAAGGCAGCGCACAGAATGATCTATTTCAGCGCACAGAGCGGGCCCTCAATGTCGAAGGCGTTGCCGCGATCTTGTTTGAAGTTGTCGACGTCAACGATCCGATCGAAGTCGGCGCGGAGACTACCTATGAAATCCGCGTGCTCAACCAAGGCTCCAAAGTCGCCACAAATATCCAATTGGAAGCTGTGACGCCGCGGGAGATGCGACCAATCGACGGCGAAGGGCCAACACGTGCTCACGTCGATGGCAATCGCATCACTTTTGATCCGCTGGCCAAGCTGGCCCCTCGTGCGGATACCAAGTACCGCATCCGGGCCAAGGGTCTGCAAGCCGGTGATCTGCGTTTGACGGTCAAGCTGATGACGCAAGAGATGGCCAACCCCGTGATCAAAGAAGAGAGTACGCGGGTATATGCCGATCAGTAGGCGGTATCGAACAGCCGTTTGATCCGGCCAATCCAATCCTTCGGCAAGAAGCGGTTGAGCCGTTCTTCCCGCACAATTGGGCCGTTGCGGTCCAGATTGCAGCGGGCGGTTGGGGCGGTTCGATTCTTACTTATGCGCCGGGCTCCCGGTCTGCGTTGCGCCGTTTCGCGACGAGTTTCCCCCGGCCGTCGGAGTAGGATTGATGTTCAACCGAAATCACATCTTTATGATTGGGGCCATTCTGCTCTTCTTGGGCATTCAGTTTCGCATGGTCGAAACGGTTGTGCTGAATGAAGAAACCACGCAGTTTCTGGCCAAGCGGTTCGGCAACGAGGCGGAGCGGTCGGTCATTTCCATGCCGGAGTTGCTTGGTGGCACATCTCAAGCCCAAAAACAAATCACGCCTCCGGGTTGGGTTGGCTGGTTGATGCTGTCCGCCGGCGTTGTGCTGGTGTTGCACAGCCTGGCAATGCCGAAGCCGGGATCGTGACGCGAGCAAATCTGCGCATGTGATGGAATTCCGCACCTGATTGGGCTCGCGGGCCATTCCGCGTAATCAGCAATTCTTCGCCAAAGTCATGGCGAATTGATGTGGCATTGCCATCTAGCTGATGGTTCGCGCCACGGATTCCCTGCACGGATTCACAGCACATAGCGCATTCTCACTGGCTGCATCCTTGATAGGCCACGCGGCGGCGCGGTATTCTCAAGCGGTTTTACCCGCCAAGCCGTTTTTGGCCGCTCTTGGGAATGGCAACGAGATTTTCGCAGGCCATTTCGCGCGCCTCGGCTTGGCAAGCCAGCGTCTCAATCCGCGGTCTGCACGCTGGAGCGTTCCAATGCGGGCCATTCCAATTCCGGGGATTTTAGCACGTGCCACGTCGCGACGATATCAAGAAGATTCTGCTGATCGGTTCGGGGCCCATCGTTATTGGCCAAGCTTGCGAATTTGACTATTCCGGAACGCAAGCCTGTAAGGCCTTGCGCGAGGAAGGATACGAGGTTGTCCTGATCAACTCGAATCCCGCGACGATCATGACCGACCCCGGCATGGCGGACCGGACCTATATTGAGCCGCTGAGTTGGCCAATTGTGGAGAAGGTCATCGAGCGCGAGCGGCCCGACGCGGTTTTGCCCACGTTGGGCGGGCAGACCGGGCTGAACACCTCTCTCGCGCTCGAGGAAATGGGCGTGCTCGAAAAATTCGGCGTC
>CALJLD010000283.1 GCA_937982665.1 uncultured Planctomycetales bacterium | reverse complement strand
TCCAAGCGTAATTCCGCTACACTGCTGGGCATCCTTATGCCCATCACCTCGGCGTTTCCGCCGCTGCATCAAAAGGAGTGACCCCATGCGCCATACGAACAATCTCATTAGAACATTGCAACGCGGGTTCTTTTCGGCCATTTTTCTCTTGGTCTTGTCAGCGCCGCTCACAGCGCAAGATGATTTCCAGCCGCCGGCGGATCCACCACCGTCGAACGCAACAGGGGACCCTTCAATCCCTCTTCAAGACCTTGCGCTGCGTCTTTCGCCGTTGACAGCGGAAGAGCTGGTTGCCGAGGCCGACGCCTGGCAAACCCGGCTGAAAGAAAAAATGCAGGAGATTGTCGATGCACGCCTCGGTGATTCCGCGCAGGTTTCCGCTGATGAACTCGTGCAGCTGCAGGAAGAGAAAACCGCACTCGCCGATCGCTTCAATGTGGTTATCAGCGAGTTGGAAGCCAAAGGAGGTGATCCGGAGCCTTATCGCCAGTACGTTGGCGCGCTACCGGGCATTACGGTCGATGTCTTCGATCTCTCCTCGATTTGGGCGACCATCAAAGCCTGGTTTGTCTCCGAGCAAGGAGGACAGCGGTGGGGTTGGAACATTGCAAAGTTCCTGATCATCTTGCTTGTGTTCTACTTTGCCGCGCGGATTGTGGCGCGATTCGTCCGCCATGCCGTTTCACGGATCGATCATGCTTCGCAATTGCTGATTGCGTTCTCTGGGCGCTTCACGCGACAAGTTCTCATGGTGATCGGGCTGATCGTCGCGCTCGCAGCCCTTGAGGTGAACATCTCGCCGCTGTTGGCCGCAGTGGGTGCAGCCGGCTTTGTGATTGCCTTCGCTTTGCAGGGAACACTGAGCAACTTCGCCAGCGGGTTGTTGATTCTGGCATATCGCCCGTTTGACGTAGGCGATGTCATCGAAGCCGCGGGAATTTCGGGCATCGTCAAATCCGTGTCGCTGTTTTCCACACACGTTCGCACGTTCGACAACAAGGTCATGATTGTGCCAAACAATGACATCTGGGACGGCACGATCACAAATGCGACAGCCAGCGACACCCGCCGTGTCGATATGACGTTCGGCATTGGCTATGACGATGACATCGCTAAAGCCAAACAGATCCTGGAAAATCTGTTGACCAACCACGAACTTGTGCTGAAAGACCCGGCGCCGGTGGTTCAGCTCAACGAGCTTGCCGACTCATCGGTCAACTTCATTTGTCGCCCTTGGACCAATACAGGCGACTACTGGACGGTCTACTGGGACATCACTCGCGCTGTGAAAGAGGAATTCGACAGCGCCGGCATTTCCATTCCATATCCGCAGCAAGATGTGCACTTGCATAAACATGCCGCGGCAGCGGAAGGTTAGCTCGACAGCACGCTGGGTTCGTCAAAGCTGCCGGTTTCCGGGTTTCGCGCGCCGGTACGCTGGCGGCGCATTCGATTGAATTGCAGTCAGGCGGGACCATTTGCCGACTGTCATTCGGGAGCAACGCGCGCACGGATTGCGAACTCTTGAAGATGGAGCGACTATGACGATTCCCGCGAACAGGCCAACCTTGCTTGTCACGATAAGCTTGTCGAAAGACCCATCGCGCGAGTTCTTGCGCCACGCAGCCAGTTTTCGCGCGGAGTTAGGCACTCATTGCCATTTGACATGGCTATCGGCGGCCGTGGATCAAGCGCTCGACGCGGGACTTCCTTCCCAGGATGATGAAGTTGGGTTGATCAGCCCTAGCTCGATCGCGGACCGCCAGGCGGTTGCGGTTGCGATGCGCGCTGCCGCTTTGCAACTCGCGAAGCACGCGCGCCAGTTGAACACAATCACCGATGGCGAAGGCGCAATTTGGCCCCATGCTGATCTCCTCGTCAAAGGAGGTTGTTCCGCTGTGCTGCAAACTGCACCAACAACCAAGACAGCCAGGCGATTACGATCCAATCAGCCGGCGAGTGATCCACGGCGAGGGCGTTTCGGTCTGTGGATTGTGCCGGCGAAACGAACGGTCAGCACGAAACGTGATCTTGCGCAAGCGGCGCGGATCGTTGATGCCGACTTGCAGGACGGCCTGGCCCACCTCGCGATCTCGGCCGACGCGGAGAACTCCGTGCATCAGGGTTTGTCGGCGCTCGGCCGCGAACTCGCAGCGCTCACCAAGAGCAAGCAAGCCGTGTTCTTGACGGTGCGAGACCTTGCGCAGTCATTCACAGCGCAATCGCGCAGCAAACCCGCACAGTCAATCTTGCGAAAGGCCGCCTAGCAGACTCTGCAGCGTGCCTGGCAGCAACCCGTTGCTATCGCCCTCGCCCGCAGAATCAAACTCTCGTCGCGCGTGATGCAAAGCGTGCGAGAATTCCTCGAGCGAGATTGTGCCGTTGGCATCGATATCCAGTTGCTCAAACACGCGCCGCATTCGTTCGGGCGCTTCGCCCGGTCCAATCTGGCCATCGTGGTCCTTGTCAAACTGCGCGAACAAAGCCGCGATTTCGCGGTCCGCCCGATTTTCGTTCGCCAAGATCTCGACTGCGATCTGGCCGGCGGTGTTCAATTCCTCGGGCGAGATATCGCCATCGCCATTGGCGTCCAAAGTCAGCAGGCGGTCCGCCGCAATGGAAATTTCCGCGGAAGACAAACCCCCGTCACGATCAATATCCAATGTGAGCATAAACGCGGCGGCGGTCGGATTCTGTTCCGTGGCAACAGGCTCTTCCATCAAACTGATCCGCTGCACAGCGGCGTATTCTTCGCGAGTCACGCGGCCGTCGCCATTGCCGTCAGCGGCCTGTCGAAGCTGCGCAAAGAACTTCGCCCGACCGTCCGTTGTTCCGTCAGCGGCGGTCAACACGCCATCGCCGTTGGAGTCCAGGCGATCGAACACGTCGGTCCGCAACTGGTTTGCTTCGCCATTGGTTGGCGGGAACGTGGGATCTTGTTCCCAATTCACGGCCCAGGCGGCCGTCACGGCTGCAAACAGAGTTAGCGCGACAATCGTCAAGTGGATGAAGGACTGCATGGCAGATCTCGCAAAAGGCGTAACGGCTGACCTTAGAACGTACTTTGCCAATGCAAGTCACTACGCTCCGCCAGCCAGCTGCTACGCTATCCGCGGGAAGTTCGGCATACCGAAACCTGCACAACCGGAACAAGCGCTATAGCAGGGCACTGGCCGCTGGGCTCGTCGGACGCCAAGAAGACACGATCTCGCGAAACAGCTGTTTCTCTAACCGCCGTGCAAATCGCGCCAGGCTTTGATGAGCATCTCCGCTGCCTGATCGATTTCGTCTGCTGTTGTTCCGCGGCCGAGCGAAAGCCGCACGGTGCCGGCGGCGATCTTCGGCGGCAAGTCGATGGCCGTCAGCGTGGCTGAGCGGCGCGTTTCGCCGTAGTGGCACGCCGCGCCCGTGG
>CALJLD010000282.1 GCA_937982665.1 uncultured Planctomycetales bacterium | reverse complement strand
CCCCTGACCTTCTGGCTGCCAGCCAGACGCTCTCCCAACTGAGCTAATCCCCCGCTGGTAAGCTATCATTGTTCAGGATTTGGCCGTGTGTGGCCAGGAATCCTGAGATTCCTAGATTTCCCGGCCATTTGGCCCCATTTCGGTTGCGGCTGGAGCGGAAATGACCTTGAGCCCCGAATCGCTAAATCCTACAGTCAGCCGAGTTTAGATCGTCTCGGATGAAACTGCGATACGGCGCGAACCGCAACGGTAGCAAATGCCGTGCGACAGTGTCAAGCCGCCGCGGATGCCGTCGTTTGTCTCGATTTTGTTGTCTGTCGCCACTCCGAAGAATCCGGAAGCTCACGCACCGGCTCGCCAGTTTCCCTAGTCTCTAGCCCCTAATCTCTAACCTCTTCTCTCCATGTCCCGGACACTTGTCACAGCCTTGAAGTTCGCGGTTTCGCTGGGCGTGGTGGCGTGGCTGGTCTGGCTGGCGTGGGATGACGTGCCGGAATTGCTGCGGCAGGAGAAGCGGTGGGGGCTTCTGGCAGCCGCCTCGGGCATGATCCTGGCGATGGTCGTCGCCACCTTCGTGCGGTGGTGGATGTTGATCCGGGCCTTGGGAATGGATTTTCATCTTCGCGACGCCCTACGATTGGGCTTTGTGGGCTACTTGTTCAACTTCGTTAGTTTGGGCAGTGTTGGCGGCGATTTGTTCAAGGCCGTTTTCATTGCCCGCGAACAACCGGGACGCAGGGCCGAAGCGGTGGCCTCTGTGATCATCGACCGCATCATTGGGCTGTATGGGTTGTTCGTGGTGGCAACCGTGGCCGTGTTGTGGGAAGGTTCGTATCAAAGCGAAGCCCGCGAAGTGCGGGTTGTCTCTCAGTTTGTACTGCTGGGTTTTGGAGTGGGCGGCGCCGGTATCTTGATGATGTTGATTCCCGGCTTCACGCAAGGACGTATGTCTCGGCGTCTGGCGCATTTGCCGCGGGTTGGTCCGCTGATTGGCCGGTTGCTGGGTGCGATTCGCATGTTTCGCGAACGCTTGGGAACCGTTGCCGCGGCGCTGCTGATCAGCGTGTTTGTGCATGTCGGCACAACGTGCGGCTTCTTCTGGATTGCCGGAGGGCTTTCTCTGCCGGCACCAACCTTGGGACAGCATTTGTTTGTTGTGCCGCTGACCCTGTTGGCCAACGCGGTGCCGCTGCCGATGGGCGGCTTGGGCGCAGGCGAGCTCGCGCTGGATATCCTTTACCAGCACACAGCGAATATCGTTGAAGGCTCGGGGCTGATCGTTGTGATTGGGTATCGCGTGGCGACCATCTTTGTGGCGGCCGTGGGCGTTGTGTATTACCTCGCCAATCGCACGTTCATGAATCGCGTGCTGGAGAACGAGGACGAGATCGAATCGCTGGAAGATTCTCTCAATGAAGAGACGCTCGAAGGCGAGCCGCTCCATGACCAGGGCACCAGCGACAGCGATCACAAAGCCGATTCGCCAAACGGCGGCAAAGCTGGCAAGTCGCATCGCGCGCAGCTGCATTGAGATGAGTGCAATCTCTTGGCGCCAGTTTTCGCTCTGCTGCCCAGAGCACTTGCTGGCCATTCTTTGAGCCCTTCTCGCTCCCTCGCTAAATTGAAGGCGTGCCGCGCGTTGATATGGCTTTGTGGCGAAGGCTTGTTGTCCGCGCGGCCTGTTGATGATTGCACATCACTCCTTCTGAAGAGGTTCCCCCATGAAGACTTCCGTTTGCCTTCGCACAGGGCTCAAGCTTGTTGGGCTGGCCAGTGTCTTCGGCTTGTTGATGCTCGTTGCCTCGGCCACAACCAGCGAGTTTGGCCAGGCGAGCCCTGTGGGCACTGTTCCGCCGACAAGCCAGCAGCAAGACCCACCCGCAGACGCGGCAGCTGCTGACGACACACCGCAGATTCCTGAAATCCAGGATGAGCCCAAGACGGTTGACCCGGCAACGCTGGTGCCGCCTGCCTTGGCCACGCGCGTGACGGTGGACTTCAGTGACTCGTCGCTCCGCGAAGTTGCGGATTGGCTGCAGAACGAACAAGGCATTGTCACGTTGTTTGATACGAACGCTTTGGCGGAAGCCGGCATTCCGCAAGGCGAGCCGGTCTCGGACAAGTTAAACGACGAACCGCTCTATCTGATGCTCAACCGCCTGCGATCGAAGGAACTCGCCTGGTACATGGAGGATGAGATTCTCACCATCACCACACTTGAGATGGCCGAGACCCGCGCGACGACGAAGCCCTATTCCGTCGGCGATCTCTTGGACCAAGGCTACGAGCTGGACGCCCTGACCGAGGCGATCATGTCGCTCACATCCAAAGGCTGGCTCGACGAAGGCACCGGCTTTGGAACCTTGGAGCCTTTGGGCGATATTCTGTTTGTCCGTCAAGGCGAGCAGCAGCAGCGCGAAGTTGCCGGCATCCTGCAAGCTCTGCGCGAACACGCGCGGCAGACGTTTGCCTACGATCCGCCGGAACACACGGCCATCCGCCAGCAGTTGAACAACAATGTCTCAGTGGATTTTGACGCCACGCCGCTGGTCGCTGCGGCCGCCGAACTCTCGGCGATCGCTGGTGTTGACATTCGTTTGGATACCAATGAGCTGCGCATGGCCGGGATTCGCGATCGTGAACCGGTCACACTGCAATTGGAAGACCGAAAGCTGGAAACCGTGCTGCAAGTCTTGATCGCCAAGCTCGATTTGGATTGGATGCTGGAAGATGGCGTACTCTGGATCACGCCGGAAGAAATGGCCGAGACGAACTTGAAGACGGCGTTCTACGATGTCCGCGACTTGTGCCAATCGGAGAAGGAATCGGACGCTTTGACTGAAGCGATCATTTCGCAAACCGGTTCCACCTGGCTGGAAGAAGGGACAGGCGCCGGCGTCATCAACTTCCCGCAACCCGGCGTGATGGCCATTCGCAACTCTGAAAAGTTGCATGCGCAAATCTCACAACTGCTGGCGATGTACCGCCAGGCGTTGGCCAACTCCACGCCGCGCGAATCCGGCGCGGATCCGTTGCAAGAGGTCATCGTGCATTACTATCGATTGCCGGATAACGTGGCGCGCGATATGACAACTTACCTGCCACGTTTTGTGGAGCCCGAATCTTGGGGCCAAAACGACGATCAGGAACACCCCGGCCGCATGGTCCGGATCGAATCACCGCCGGAACTGTTCGACTCCAAAGGCAAAGCCGTCGTCAATTCGCGCGGTGATGGCTCGGCGATGATCATTCCGCAGCAAATCTTGCGGATTACGCAAACGCGCGAGAACCACTTCAAGATCGCGGAATTCCTCAAGCAGATTCGCAACGGCGATGAGCCGAACCTGGGTGGTGGATTCGGTGGTGGAGGATTTGGAGGCGGCGGCTTCGGCGGAGGCGGAGGCTTTGGGAGCGGTTATTATCAGCCTCGCCCCAAACCACAACCGTAGTTCTTGCACAATTGGCCAAGTCGCTGCTGGAGTGCCCGCGAGGAGCAGCCTCGCTGGCGGGCGGCCTTATGATGCGCATGTGGCTTGAAGCCGCGGATTCTGGCATAATTGATTGACGCGCGGTGTCGAACCATTTGGGGCCAACACACCGCGCGTTTTTGTCAAATGGTGCAAACTCACTCCTGCCAATTGCGGCAAGGATCATCCATGTTCAACCAGGATCTCAAGGACCGCCTGCAAGGTTTTCTCGCACGTGTGCGGCAGCCGGGACAATATATCGGCGGTGAACTCAACGCCGTCCGTAAAGATCATCGCGAAGTCCAAGGCAAGCTCTGCTTGGCCTTTCCGGATACGTACTCCATTGGCATGAGCCATCACGGCCTGCAGGTGTTGTACACGTTGATGAACAATCGCCCGGATTGGGCCTGCGAGCGCGTCTTCGCTCCGTGGATGGATATGGAGCAAGAGCTCCGCACTGCTGGCGTACCGCTTTACAGCCTGGAGAACTTCCGGCCGTTGTCCGAGTTTGATGTGTTGGGCTTCAGCCTGCAGTATGAAATCTGCTACGCGAATGTGTTGACGATGTTGGACCTGTCCGACATTCCACTTCGCAACACGGAGCGTACGCTGGATCATCCGTTGATCCTGGCAGGCGGACCCTGTACGCAAAACCCGGAACCGCTGGCGGATTTTGTTGACGTGTTTGTCACCGGCGACGGTGAGCCGGCTTTGCCGTTCATCTGCGATAAGTGGCTTGAGCTGAAGCGCAGCGTTGGGCACGTTTCCAGTGTGGAAGCCAGTCGTCAGGCGCGGACCGAACTGCTGGCCGAGTTGGCGAAAGTCTTGCCGTATGCGTACGTGCCGCGGTTCTATGAGCCGGAATATGCGGATGGGAAATACGCCACGCTCAATCGGCTGCGTCCCGATGTTCCCGAGACCATCGAACCTTCGGTGATCGATGACTTTGAAGGCACGCCGCTGCCGATGCATCCCGTGGTTCCTTACACGGAATGCATTCACGACCGCATCTCAATTGAGATCATGCGTGGTTGCCCTTGGCAGTGTCGCTTCTGCCAGAGCACGGTCATCAAGCGTCCGCTGCGTTATCGCGAAGTGGAGACCATCGTCAACGCGGCGTTGGCGAGTTACCACAACACAGGCTTCAACGAAATCTCGCTGCTTTCGCTTTCCACCAGCGACTATCCGCACTTCACACAACTCATCACGCGAATGAAGGAAGTCTTCACGCCGCTGGGCGTGAACATCAGCGTCCCCAGCCTCCGCGTGAACGATCAACTCACAGCCGTGACGCAGTTGCTCTCGACTGATCGTCGCAACGGATTGACGCTTGCGCCGGAAGTGGCTCGCGATGACATGCGCGAACAGATCCGCAAGAAGATCTCGAACCAGGATCTTTACGATGGATGCCGCGCGGCGTTCGGGAATGGCTTTGAACGCGTCAAACTGTACTTCATGTGCGGACTGCCTGGCGAACGGCCCGTCGACCTGGATGGCGTCGTTGAGATGGCTGAGACGATTTCCAAGATCGGCAAGGAAGTCCGTGGGCGCTACGCCAAGGTCACGGCCAGCGTCAGCAACTTCGTGCCGAAAGCTCACACGCCTTATCAATGGACAGGCATGCAAACCCGTGACTACCTGCGTTGGGCTCGCGAATACATGCGAAGTCAACGCCAGGTTCGCAGCATCACGGTCAAGACGCACGATGTCGAAACCAGCCTGTTGGAAGGCGTCTTCAGCCGCGGTGATCGTCGGCTCGGCGATGCCATTGAGCTTGCCTGGCGTCGCGGCGCGCGACACGACAGTTGGGGAGAGAACATGAACGCCGACCGCTGGTGGCAAGCTCTGGCCGATTGCAACATCGACACGGAAGCCGTGCTCCACGGATCCTACGAACTCTCCGACCGACTGCCTTGGGACCACGTCAACGTCAAGAAAGGCCGCGCGTATCTGGAGAAGGAGCACGACCGCGCGGTGTTGCAGCTTACTGAGATGGCCGACGCGAAATAGTGACCGGATCAGCTGTGGGAATTGTGCTTCGCGCTTCTCATCGACCGCGCAGTTGTCGCCAAACGACGAACATTGAAACCAGTGCACCACCGGCGATCATGCAGACGACGGCCGGAATCACTTGGCCCTGCAGGAATAGATACACGGCCGCGACGCACAGTAGAGAATCAATGGCGATCACGCCAAGCAATGGCCCATTCATGGCGAACTCCAGTTGTTGTGGGATCGACTCCGCAAGAAAGTGTAGCCCAAGGAAAGGGGCCTTTCTTAATGCTTGTCATCTGATTCCGTCGGCGGATAACGTTCTGTCGCTGTATTGGCCTGAGCAGTACGTCGGTCGTTTGACAAAACGCCCACTACGCGTCAGCCCAACAAATCCTCCGGCACAATCTTCTGCTTGAGGGACTCCCACAACGCTAGGGCAAATCCCCCGTTGGGCGGGACGCCTAATGCTGTATAGCCCACCGACGTTGCGGCTTCGTCCCCATACAAGCAAGCAAACGCCGTAGGGTAATCATCGGATGCGCGATGCTTATCGATGATCGCCTGGATGCTGCCCAACTCATCTTCGCTTTTCTCCGGCTGTGC